>NZ_LWGH01000942.1:0-471 GCF_001635395.1 Sulfitobacter sp. HI0129
GCCGCCGCATAGACGATCAGCATGATCGACGGCGGGATCAGGATCCCCAACGTACCACCGGCGCAGATGATACCTGCCGCGAAGGAAGGATCATAGCGCGCCTTGAGCATGGCGGGCAGGGCGAGCAGACCCATCAACGTAACCACGGCACCCACGATGCCTGTGGCGGTCGCGAAGAGCGCGCAGGTAATCAGCGCGGCCACGCCCATGGATCCGGGAATGTTCTTGGAGGCGACATTGAGGGTCGAAAACAGCCGGTCAACGATGTTCGCCCGTTCGACGATGTAGCCCATGAACAGAAAGAGCGGCACGGCGGTCAGCACTTCGTTCGACATCACGGTGAACGTCTGGTTCACGAATAGGTCGAATATTCGGTTACTGAAGAAGCCCTCCAACCATGTGGACCATTGTTCCCATTGTCCGGCGGTTTCATCCAGACGGTCAAAGCTGCGCCACATGCGCCGCGCGTCG
>NZ_LWGH01000943.1:0-343 GCF_001635395.1 Sulfitobacter sp. HI0129
GTTCATGGTGTGGTGTGACTTGTGGCAGTGGATAGCCCAGTCGCCTTCGTGGATCGCATCGAACTCATAGGCGCGCATGGCCCCCACGGGGATGTCGATCGATACCTCGGGCCAGCGGGCGCTTTTCGGAACCCAGCCGCCGTCAGTGCAGGTCACCTCGAAATCGTAGCCATGCATGTGGATCGGGTGGTTCGTCATCGTCAGGTTGCCGCAGCGCACGCGCACCCGGTCCCCCTTGTTCACCACCAGCGGGTCGATATCCGGAAAGACCCGGCTGTTCCACGTCCAGAGATTGAAGTCCGTCATCTCCATGATCCGTGGCAGGTAGGTGCCGGGATCAATG
>NZ_LWGH01000944.1:0-374 GCF_001635395.1 Sulfitobacter sp. HI0129
TCCAGTTGGTCGAGGGTTTCATAGGTGACGGTCAACTGGCCACCCTCCCCGCCTGCAGTATGGCTCAAGGTGACCTTCATACCAAGGTTGGCCGAAAGATCACCTTCAAGCGCCTTGGTATCGGCATCCTTTTCCTCACCCTCTGTACGGCGGCTTCGGGTCGAACCGGGCGATTTCGCTGGTTCCTGTTCTCTCTTCACCAGTGCCTCGGTCGCCCGAACGGACAGGCCCTTTTCAACCACTGCCCGGGCAAGCTTTTCCGGCTCTGCCGCGGGGATCAGGGCCCGCGCGTGACCAGCACTCAGCGATCCGTCCCGCACCATCGCCAGCACCCGCTCCGGCAGTTTCAGAAGGCGCAGCAGGTTCGCGATATG
>NZ_LWGH01000945.1:0-235 GCF_001635395.1 Sulfitobacter sp. HI0129
CCCCGGTTACGTCGAAACCGAATTTGCAGACCGCAGCGATCTGAACGGCACCGATCTGGTCAAGGGCGGGGGTGCCAGCGCAGAAAGCGTCGCCCGCCATGGCTACGACGCGATGATGAAGGAAAAGCTGGTCACCGTGAACGATCCGAAGCTGAAAATCGCGGTCGACTGGATCATTCCGATGCTGCCGCGTCGTCAGGTGTTGAAGATGGTCAAGGGCATGCAGACCAAGGAG
>NZ_LWGH01000946.1:0-423 GCF_001635395.1 Sulfitobacter sp. HI0129
TCATCGTGTCGAACAACGCGGCATGGAACATCGAACGCTACGATCAGGAGTTCAACTACGGTGGCCGCGTCGTCGGTACCGAATTGCGCCATTCCGATTACGCCGCCATGGCGCGTGCCCTTGGCGCGCATGGCGAAAGGGTGGAGGACCCGGCCCAACTGAAGGACGCACTGCGCCGCGCCCTTGAAAACGCGCCCGCCGTGATCGACGTCGTTACCTCGCAGGGGGTATCGTCGTCGGACGCGCAGAAAGGGCTGGGCTTCGTGCCGGATTACCAGCCGCTCACCGCGTGGGACGATGCGGAACGAAAGCGGCGTGGACTGAGCTGAGGAACGGAGGAAGGACAGCGATCACCGGAATTCGGCAGGATCGATGCCATAGGATTTTATCTTCGAATAGGCCGTGGTCGGCGCAATGCCGAGG
>NZ_LWGH01000947.1:0-584 GCF_001635395.1 Sulfitobacter sp. HI0129
GGATCGCGATGGCCAGTGAAAACTCGCTCCGCGCCCAGGCGAACTCTTCGGCGATGGGGATCTGGAATACCCCGAAGGAGGCGCGCACGGCGAAACTGACCATGATGATCACGCAGCCTACGATAAGGACCGGCGTGAAAAGCGAACTGCGGTATTCCAACAAAAGGTCCTTCCGGGGGGGGGGTGAACGACGGCAGACTATGCCCAATCCCCGGCAGGGGGAATAGCCCTCGACACCCATCTCCCGCCGCCCACCTTCGCCCCCGCTTTCCATCCCCTGCAGGGGGTAGTAAGCCTGCGCCATGACGACGATGCGCGCACTCTTCGACGAAAAGATCGCCTCCGGGCAGCTCAAACACGATCCCGCGCAGGACGCCGTGATCGCGGAGTTCGACCGCATTCGCGATGGGCTGAAAGCGCCGGCCCGCAAGGGGTTGTTCCGCCGCGCGCCCGAACCCCCGAAGGGCCTTTACCTTTGGGGCGGGGTGGGCCGGGGGAAATCCATGCTGATGGATCTCTTCGTATCCACGTTGGACGATATCCCCGCCCGGAGGGTGCATTTTCATGCCTTCATGCAGGAAATT
>NZ_LWGH01000948.1:0-336 GCF_001635395.1 Sulfitobacter sp. HI0129
TAACCATGCGCCTTGGCGAAGTCCTTCGTATCGTTCATGTAATCGCGGATGCCGGGGAAACGTTCGAAATAGCGGTCGATGAAGCCCTGCGCCTCGCCCCGAGGAATGCGCAGGTTGCGCGCAAGTCCGAAACCCGAGATGCCGTAGATGACACCGAAGTTGATGGCCTTTGCGCGGCGGCGAATGTCCGGCGTCATCTCTTCCATGGGAACGTCAAACATCTCGCTCGCTGTCATGGCATGGATGTCGTCGCCCCGCGTAAACGCTTCCTTCAAGGCGGGAATGTCGGCGATATGCGCGAGGATGCGCAGTTCGATCTGCGAATAATCCAGCGCG
>NZ_LWGH01000949.1:0-503 GCF_001635395.1 Sulfitobacter sp. HI0129
TCGATATCGAGACCGCCGTGCTGGTGATCGGTGCTATGCCCGAACGGGACGCGGCGCAGGTGGTGGGCGAACTGAGCCTCGTCCGCGCGCGGTTGATCACCAAGATCATTCTGGAACAATCGAAGCTGCCCGCCGACCGCAACCTTGAGGGGCTGCGCCTGCGCTGAGCGGGGCGCGCGCCTTCATTCTTCGCGCAAGGTGGACCCTTCGGGGGGGGTGCGCCTGTTGTTGCGGCGCAGATCCATCACGTAGCCGATAATCTCCGCCACCGCCTGCCAGTGTTCGACCGGCACGCGTTCATCGACTTCGACGCTCGCATGGAGGGCGCGGGCGAGGGGGCGGTTCTCGATCATCGGAATGTCATGCTCCCGCGCGATTTCGCGGATGCGCGCGGCCATGACATCCGCACCCTTGGCCACGCAGAGGGGCACGTCATCCTTGCCCTGTTCGTAGCGCAGCGCGACGGCGTAATGGGTCGGGTTGGTCAGGATCACGCTGGCGGT
>NZ_LWGH01000950.1:0-305 GCF_001635395.1 Sulfitobacter sp. HI0129
CGGCGGGAGGTCACGATCAGCACCTGCACCTTGTCCTTGCGCACCCGGTAGCAGAGGGCGGCGAACTGGGTGCGCATCTCTCCCTTGGGGGAGCCGTGGAGCGTGAGGGGCGGTTGCTTGGTCATCGGCGGCCTGTGGCGGGGTTTTCCCGTTTCGGACGAAAGTATCACAAGCCCGACCATAATCCAGAGCGGCGGCAGAGTGTTGCGCGCCATTCCAACTTGTGCGGCTGCAGCGCTTGGCGGATAGTGCCGGCCATGAGAGTTCTTCCCCTCCTTTGCCGGCTGCTGCTGGTCACGGCGCTG
>NZ_LWGH01000951.1:0-379 GCF_001635395.1 Sulfitobacter sp. HI0129
GCAATGCGGCTTCTTCGCGGACCTGCCCGCCCGCGATCCAGAGATTGGCGGGCTGCGCGTGCCGCCCTTCGCCCTTTCGCCTAACGGGGGCGATCTGGCAGCGGCACCGCTCTGCCTTGCCCTTACCCCCGGGGGGGCCGTGCTGCACTACGCCGCAGGGAGCCTGACGGTCGAGGAACTGGCGCATATCCGCGAACGGATCGAGGCTGCCTGCGCCCGTGCCGCCGAGGGCGCGGACATCACCTGCGCCGATGTCTGGCCCCTCCCGGAGGCCGAGCGGCGACTGCTGCTGGAGGGTCTCAACGACACCGCCACCGCGTTCGACCCAGACCAGACCATTCACGGGGCCTTCGCGGCGCAGGCCGCGCGCACGCCCGAT
>NZ_LWGH01000952.1:0-11614 GCF_001635395.1 Sulfitobacter sp. HI0129
AGTCGAAATCACAGTCGGAAATATCTGCTGGAACGCGCGGTTCCAGACCGTAATGGGCTGCTCTGCGATGAAGACGATGTCGTTCGGCTGCAGTTTCATTTGCGTGGCCAGCGTCAGATTGGCTGCATTCTCGGCATCGAGATGCCATGCCGTCACCGCGCCCATTTCTGCGGGATTGGACGATCCGCGCAGCACATAGATTTGGCCGGGGTTGCCGGTCTGGGTCGAGAACCCCTCACCATCATAAAGCGCATCGGCCAAGCTGGCCTGGCGCCCGAAGGGCATCACGAAGCGACCCGGCGCTGTGACTTCCCCGGTCAGGTAGACATAATCACGATCCACCGCATCGAACTCAAGACGATCCCTGAACGTCGAACGCGCCTCGCTCAGTGCTTCGCGACGCAGCGACACCTCAGCGTTCAATTCGTTCAATGCCTGAACCCTGCTTTGCTGGCGGAACTGAGCAAGCGCAATCTGTTCTGCGAAATAGGCTTGTGCTTTTTCGAGGTCGTATTCCGTATCCACGAAAACGCTGTCCCCATCCACCAGACGGAGCTTCTGAAGCTCGGGCCGACTCAGGTATTCTTCAAGCGGGATCTGGTAAAGTGTTCCGTCGCGGTAAATACGGATGGATGCGAAGTCGAGGTCGCCTGCGCTGATCCCGCCTGAAGCGGCGAGCGCTTCGTCGAGAAATAGCGGCGTCAGCGTGATCGGGGCCACGGTGGGCTGCGCGACCGCTCCGCCGATGGAAACGCGCTTCGAATTGAACTCGGCAATCTCCAGGCTGAACGTCGGATCGATCTGGTTCTGAACGAGGCTCTGGAACAGCTGCGCCTCGGCTTCTTCAAGGGTGAGGCCCGCCATCATCACCCGGCCAACATCCGGAACGGCAATCGCACCGTCATCCTGCACGGTGTAGCCTTGGCGGCTGTTCTGGGCAGCGAGTAAACCGCTGAGTTCTTCTACAGTGCTCGCCGGCGACTTCGTCGCGAGCAAGAGCACATCACCGACGCCGATCCGATAGGGGCCGGGATTCACGTTCGTCGGAATGCGCGTCGCCAAGGCGGCAGGCCGCCGCTCGGGCCCCAGAGAAGCAGGGGGCGGCGCACCTGCGCCCCGAACGCCGCCACCGCTTCCGGCATTCTGGAAGAACACCGCCGGTATCTGGCGCGGGTTATAAGAGGCACGGTTTGCGATCAGCACGGTTTCGGCATTGAGCGGGATCACCCGAACCTTGCCATCCCGTTCGTCCACCTGCGGGGAAACATATATCGCGCTGCATCCTGCAAGAGTCAGAACGAATGCAATCGCACTTGATAGTTTATACATCGAGACCTCGCGCAGGCAGAACAACTCAAAGACTTTTCGGGGATAGGGCGCGCCAATTCAAGGTCCCAATCCTCAATTCGCACAAAACTTCCTGAGTGTCGCGATCGTGCCCCGGAGGGCACGCGATACTGAACGAGGTTCGAAAAATGACTAAATATGGGGCAAAGTGGCGGACCGAGGAGGATTCGAACCCCCGACCCCTTGATTCGTAGTCAAGTACTCTATCCAGCTGAGCTATCGGTCCACTGACGGGCGGTTTAGTGGGCGCAGCGAGGCAATGCAACCCTGTAATCGCACTTCAATCGCACTTCGGCTGAATTGCGTTTCGCCAGCCTTTTCCACCGGGTCAGAAGGTGCCGTCCCCTTTCGGCAACTCGATCCGAAAGAGGGTTCCCGCAGGCCCCGTTTCCCGCAGCGTCAACTCCCCGCCGTGGCCGCGAACAAGTTCCGCTGCGATCACGAGGCCAAGGCCACTGCCCCCCTTGCGCGCCCCGCCCTGAAACGGCTTGAACAAATGATCCTTCGCCTTCTTGGGCAATCCGGGCCCGGTATCCGAGACCTCTACCCGCCAAGCATGGCGGTCTTCCTCCGCCGACAGGACGACTTCGCCGGGTTCACCGGTGGCCATGATCGCCTGCCGCGCATTCCGTACGAGGTTCGACAGAACCCGAAACATCTGCTCCGGATCGGCCCGGATCATCATTGCAGGATCGATCTTTGTGGTGAGCGTGAGCGGATAATCCCCCACCGCGAGGCGTTCGCCCTCCATCACGTCCTCGACGATTCCCATCAAGGGGACCACGTTGAGCGTAGGCCCCGGCTCTTCCGCCCGTCCGAAGGCCAGTGTGGATTCGCACAGGTGGACTGCGCGGGTGATGGAAGCCACGAGCTTCGGCGCCATGCGCTTTACCGTCGGGTCCTCAGAGGCCTCGATCCGGTCGGTGAATAATTGGGCCGAGGTCAGGATATTTCGCAGATCATGGCTGATCTTGCTGACGGCGCGACCCAATTGCGCAAGGCGTTCCTTCTGTCGCAGAGCTTGCGTCAATTCCGTTTCCAGCTTGTTCAGCGCCTCTTCGGCCTCCCGCAGTTCGGTAACGCTGGCGGAGGGTTTGATAATGCGTCGCGCGTCTTCTGGCGCGGCTGCATAGTTCTGCATTTGCGTCACCACACGGGCGATGGGCTTCAACAGCAAGGCCCGCATCGCAAAGAACAGCAAGACTGCCGTCACGGCGGAGATGACGGCGGAAAGGGCAAGGATACGCATGCCGTAGTCGATCATCGCGGCCCGCATCGGGGCTGTCTCCATCGTGATCTCGATCAGCAGGCCCGCTTCGCGGACGGGGGCACCAATGACCCGCACCACCTCTTCGCGCGGGTTGACGAGCCTGCGCAGCGCATCGCGAATCAGCGTGGCCGCACGGGCATCCCGAAGGTCATAGGTGGCGCTGATGGCACGCGGCATGGGCGACGACAGAACGAGTTGGCGCACTTCATCCCTGCGCAGAACGACGTTGAAGACCTCTGCATTGCGCAAAAGCTCCTCTTCAAGTTCAGGTTCGATCATATCCTCCGCCAGCAGGGTGAGCGAGGCGATCTGTGCCCGTTCCAACCTGTTCAACATGTAGTCTTCGCGGAATCGTGCGATCGATGGCACGAAGATCATAACCTCGGCCAGCATCACGAATACTGTCGTCAGAACCAGAAGCCGGCCGGAAAGGGAATTGAACATCGCGCTCACACGATTACGGCACGAGCCTCTGGACGAGCGAGACCACGGTTTTCACAAGCTTGCTATCGAACAGGCGTGGGCTGAAATAGGCGCCCGCTGCACGCTTGTTGATCTCTCCATAGGTCGGATAGGGTGCAACCATGCCTGCAATCTGACTCATCTTCAGGTTATTTGCCAGTGCCAATGCCCAAAGCCCGATAAGCTCCCCGGCGAGATGCCCGGCGATGGACGCTCCCACGGGTTTTCCCTTCACGACCATTACCTTGATCAACCCGGTGGTCTGCCGCTCGGCAATGGCGCGATCGTTTTCGTTGTAGTGGAAACGCACGACTTCCAGCCTGTCGCCATGCTTTTCCCGGGCCTCTTGCTCGGTCGCGCCGACCTGCGCAATTTCCGGGGCGGTATAGGTGACCCATGGGATATGCGCCGTCTTGGCCTTGGACGGTATCGCGAATAACAGCGACCGGATAATGACCCCGGCGTGGTAGCCCGCGACATGGGTAAACTGCATACCGCCCGCAACGTCCCCGATCGCATAGACGCGGCGGTTGGAGGTGCGCATGGAAGCGTCGACCTTCACGCTGCCGTTCTCCGCCTCGATCCCGGCCTTGTCGAGATCGAGCTTCTCGGTGTTGTTCTTGCGCCCTACCGCCATCAAGAGGTGGGAACCGGTGAAGACCCGCCCGTCTTCGGCTTCGACCTTGATGTCGCCGGCGGTGCCGCTGATGCGTGCCGCCTTGGCGTTTTCCTCGATCACGACGCCTTCGTCCTTCAGGACGCGCAGAACGACGGCAGCGGTTTCGGGGTCGTCCTTTCCCAGCGCGCGATCCCCTTCGATCACGGTCACCTCGCAGCCCATCCGGATATGGGCCTGCGCCATTTCCATCCCGATGGGGCCACCCCCCACGATCAACAGATGCCGGGGCTTTTCCCGCAGATCGAAAAGCGTCTCGTTGGTCTCGAAAGGCACGTCCTGCAACCCGTCGATCGGCGGCACCATCGGCGAAGAGCCCGTGGCGATCACGATCCGCCGCGCCTCGATCACTGTTTCGCCTGCCTGCACTTCTTGGTCGGAAATGAAACGCCCGTATTCGCGAATGACCTCTACGCCCAGCCCCTCAAACCGTTCCTGACTGTCCACGGGGGCGATCTGCTCGATCACCCGGGCCACATGGTCCTTTGCGGCTGCATAATCCACTTTGCCCTCCGCCGCGGCGACACCGTACTGATCAGAGGTGCGTTGGGCATGAGCAGCCTTTCCCGTGGCGATAAGCGCCTTCGAAGGCACGCAACCGTAGTTAAGGCAATCGCCCCCCATCTTGTGCCCTTCGAGCAATACGACACGGGCGCCCATTTGCACTGCCCCGGCGGCCACGGAAAGCCCCGCCGATCCCGCCCCGATCACGAGGATATCGGTCTTGATCCGGTTCATTTTCAGGTCTCCTTGCGACCCGACAGGGCCTTGTAAACGACGGGTACGAGCGCCAGCAGCCCCAGACCGAGGATCGGCAGCAAGATATGCGGCTCGAATATGATTCCGAGATCCGGCGTTTCACCCCGGGCAAAGACCTGTCCCAGCCCGCTGCCCACGGAGGTGAACACCAAAGTGCCCGGAATGATCCCGAGCGCCGTGGAAATCGCGAACCGGTAAAGCGGCACCGCAAGCAGTGCCGGGATGAGGTTCGCGACGAAAAAGGGGACGATGGGTACAAGACGGATGAAAAACAGCATCGACCATTGATTGTCGTCCAGCCCTTTGCGAATCCGGCTGACCATCCCGTCTGATGCATCCATTCGCGCCTTCAGCCTGTCGCCCAGCCCCATCCGGGCGGCCAGAAAGATCACGATCGCCCCCAGTGTGGCGCCGGTAACATTGAGCACCACGCCCAGCCACGTGCCGAAAAGGAACCCCCCGGTCAGCGTGGCGATGGTGGCCCCCGGCAGGGAAAACCCCACAATGACAATATAGGCCGCCAGGAACAAAAGCACCGTCAGCACGAAATTGTCGTCCCTGTAGGCCAACAAGGCTTCCCGATTGTTTCGCAACGTTTCAAAGCTGAGGTAATCGCGCAGGGTGAAGGCCCCGATTCCCGCAACGATAAGGATCGCGATCAACGGCAAATAATGCATGAAGGCGGATTTTTCCGCAGGATCGGTCGTATCGGGCATCTGGCGCTTTCTGCGAAATATCGGGCTTCACTACAGATGCACCCTCCCCCCTGCAAAGGACAGCCTTCTCACGCTCCCTTGATGCAGCTATGCTATGTGTACCTGATCTGGACGGTAAAGCCGCCCGCTTGAAACAATTTGCGCCCCAATGCGGGGAATTGTTGCAGTCGGCGCCGAAAAACCGGCCAACGGGTTTGACTTGCGTGGCACGGGGCAGTAGAGGACGGGCCTGAATTGCACCCGGCGCGACGATTCCGCGGCGTTCGGGCCCAAAAAGTGGAGACGGAGCGATGAAACGCACCTATCAACCCTCGAACCTCGTGCGCAAGCGGCGCCATGGTTTCCGCGCGCGCATGGCCACGAAGGCCGGCCGCAAGATCATCAACGCGCGTCGCCGTCAGGGCCGCAAGGAACTGAGCGCCTGATAGAACGGGCATTCTTCGCCCGGGCACGACGGAAAGAACGATGATACCGCCGGAGGCACCCCAGTCAGGCCAGTTGGCCGAAGCGGGGGAAGACCCCCCGGCGGTTTCTTTGCGTCTGCACACCATCCGGCAACGTCGGGATTTTCAGCGCGCGGCCCGGGCACGCAGCGTCGCCATGCCGGGTTTCATCCTGCAGATGCGCCAGCGCAATCCCGAAGAGCCCGCCCCCCATCCCCATGCGCTGCGCGTCGGTTTCACCTGTTCGCGCAAGGTCGGCAATGCCGTGGCGCGAAACCGGGCAAAGCGTCGCCTGCGCGAAGTGGCACGGCTGCAACTGCCGATGCTCGGGCAACCGGGGGCGGATTACGTGCTGATCGGGCGGCGCGGCGCAACCGCGGAGCTGCCCTTTACCCAGTTGCAAACTGACTTTGCCCGCGCGCTTGCCATCCTGCACGGGGAAAAATCGTGACACCGCTCGCCCATATCCTTGCGTTGCCTGTGCGAGCCTATCGGCTGATCCTCAGCCCGTGGGTCGGGTACAACTGCCGTTACCATCCGACCTGCAGCGCCTACGCGCTCGAAGCGCTGCGACGGCATGGCGGTCTGCGCGGCGGATACCTGACACTGCGCCGCTTGGGCCGCTGCCATCCGTGGGGCGGGACGGGCATCGACGAAGTGCCGGATTGAACCGTCCGTTCGACCACGCTTGAACGGCGTGAAGCGATGGCATAAGCCCATTCCATGCTGGACGATCCCGACGATATTCACCCCCTGTTCCATGGCGCGCCCCGCACCACGGAGTTCCGCAAGCTGCGCAAGCGAATCATTCGGCAGACCCGTGAAGCCATCGAAAGCTACGGGATGATCGAACCGGGCGCGCGCTGGCTTGTCTGCCTGTCGGGCGGCAAGGACAGCTATACCCTGCTGGCTGTCTTGCATGAGCTTAAGTGGCGCGGTCTCTTGCCGGTTGAGATCCTCGCCTGCAACCTCGATCAGGGGCAACCCGGTTTTCCGGCCACGGTCCTGCCCGATTTTCTGGAACGGATGGGTGTGCCCCACCGGATCGAATATCAGGACACCTATTCCATCGTCATGGACAAGGTGCCCGAGGGGCGGACCTTCTGTGCGCTCTGTTCGCGGCTGCGGCGCGGGAACCTTTACCGGATCGCGCGCGAGGAAGGATGCAGCGCTGTCGTGCTGGGCCATCACCGGGACGATATCCTCGAAACATTCTTCATGAACCTGTTTCACGGGGGGCGGCTGG
The DNA here is from genome assembly GCF_001635395.1 of Sulfitobacter sp. HI0129. NCBI lineage: Bacteria > Pseudomonadati > Pseudomonadota > Alphaproteobacteria > Rhodobacterales > Roseobacteraceae > Sulfitobacter > Sulfitobacter sp. HI0129. The sequence goes on from NZ_LWGH01000952.1 coordinate 6,920, forward strand.
CGACGATGCCGCCCAAGCTGCTGAACGAGGAAGGCGATCTGTTCGTCTATCGGCCCCTCGCCCATGTGGCCGAAGCCGACTGTGAAAAGTTCTCCACCGCCATGGGATATCCGATCATTCCCTGCGATCTTTGCGGCTCTCAGGACGGGCTGCAGCGCCAGCAGGTCAAGGCGATCCTCGATGGGTGGGAACGCAATTCGCCCGGGCGGCGGCAGGTCATGTTCAAGGCTTTGACCAACGCGCGGCCCTCCCACCTCTTGGACGCAGGGCTGTTCGACTTCGCTGCGCTCACCCGGAACTGCGAATAATTTTAGGCATTTTGCGCCCCGGGATGGGTCAGCGTTAACCCGCGACCATCCTCCCCTTGCTAGGTTTCCCTGGAAACGCGGCATTTCGCCCGTGGAAGGAGCTGTCGATGTCCACCGCAAGGAACCCGCTAGGCGCGCAGTTCGCCACCATCGTTCTGCAGACCCTCACCGGCCCCCCGGCCTTTGCCTTCGTCCCCGCGATATCCCTGTCCGCTTTCTGGTTCGGCGGGGAAATCGCGCTCGTCATCGTATCCTGTGTCATGCCGATCCTCTATCTTCTGGCCGGTGGTTTCCGTAGGACACCGGCAGAAGAGGCGGAAGGCAGCGATGGGTACGCGGGGTTGGCATCGCGCGGTCACTTCGGCCGGCAGGTGGACCGGGTACATGCCCGGGCATCGCAAACAGGCCGGCAATCGGCGCTCTTTGTCCTGACCATCGAAGATCTGGAAAAGATCACCGCAACCCATGGTACGGCTGCCGCGCTGAGGGTACGCGAACAGATCGGCGACCGGTTGCTGGCCGCCATGCGCGCGGACGACACGGTCGGTGCGTTGTCCGATTCGCAGCTTGCGGTTTGCCTGTCGCTGGTGCGCTATCTCGATCTTGAAAGCTGCATACAGATGGCGGGGCGGATGCAATCCGTGGCGGAACTTCCCGTTTCCGTTGATGGTGTATCGGTATATGTCAGCGTTTCGGTCGGCTTTTGCCAGTTGGCCCGTGCACCGGGGGACGATGGGGCCGCCTGGCTGGCCGCCGCCGCCACCGCAGCCGCCGAGGCCGTATCGCGGGGTCCGTCGGCCATGCGCGGATATTCGGACAGCATGCGCCGCCAGACACAGATCCGCAGCGCGCTGCGCGACGATGTCGAACAGGCGCTCGAGAGCGGAGAGATCAAGCCGTGGTTCCAGCCACAGATCTCAACCGATACCGGGCTGATTTCCGGGTTCGAGGCGCTCGCTAGGTGGAGCCACCCGACACGCGGCCTGATCCTTCCTGCAGAATTCCTCCCGGTGGTTGAGGCTGCAGGAAAGCTCGAACGTTTGGCCGAAGTTGTCATGTACCACGCCTTCGCCGCGGTAAAGGCATGGGACAGCGCGGGCGTATCGGTCCCGCAGGTGGGGGTGAACTTCGATGGCGCCGAACTCAAGAATCCGCAGCTCATCAACAAGATCGAATGGGAACTCGACCGCTTCGATCTTTCCCCCGAAAGACTCTCGGTCGAAATCCTCGAAACGGTCGTCACTTCGGAACCGGACGACATGATCACCCGTAATGTTATCGCACTTGGTGAACTCGGCTGTCGTATCGATCTGGACGATTTCGGCACGGGCCATGCCTCCATCGCTTCGATCCGCAGATTTTCCGTCAGCCGCATCAAGATCGACCGCTCCTTCGTTATGAAGGCAGACCGCGATCCAGAACAGCAGCGTATGATCTCCGCGATACTCACCATGGCAGAGAGGTTGAATGTAGAAACGCTGGCCGAGGGGGTTGAAAGCGTCGGGGAACATGTGCTTCTCGCCCAACTCGGCTGCCATCATGTACAAGGCTACGGCATCGCGCGCCCGATGCCGTTCGAGGAGACGCTCGACTGGATCGTCAGCCACAATGCCAAGCTGGAGGACACTCCGCGTATCATGGAAGGAAGATCACGCTGAAGGGCTACGATGCCCACTCGCCCTGCCGGTTGGCGACGCGGCGCTACCCTGAATCTGCTTGACCTTTGGGCCGGCACTCTGTTGAACCCACGCTGATACGCAGAGACAGCAGGGAACGGTCCCATGGACGAACAGAACAAGAATCTCATCCTCGCGACTGTCCTGAGTTTCATCGTGATACTGGTGTGGTTCGTCGTCTTCCCCCCTCCAGAAACGCAGGCGCCCACCGAAACTGCCGCCGTCGAACAATCCGACACCGGAACGGCAACAGTCCCCCCCGCTGTTTCATCCGATAGCGCGGATGTAACCGTGGGCGATGCTGCCGTCGGGGCGGATACGACGGCGCAAACACTGGCGGAGGCGCCCCGCGTGCCCATCGCCACCGATGCGCTGAGCGGTTCCATTTCCCTTCTCGGCGGTCGGATCGATGATCTGTCTTTGAACGATTACCGCACGACGATCGACGAAGACGCCCCCATCGTTACCATGCTCTCCCCCGCAGGCACGCCAGACGCCTATTATGCCATGCAGGGCTGGGCCGCCGGCGCCGGATTGCCCCCCGAAGCCGTTCCCGGTCTCGATACCCTGTGGGAAGTGGTCGAAGGGGAAACCCTTGGCGTGGATTCCCCCATCACCCTCCAATGGCAAAACGATGCCGGTCTGACGTTCCGGCGGACAATCTCCGTTGACGACCGCTTCATGTTCACCATCACGCAGAGTGTCCTGAACGATAGTGATACGGTCGTGTCCCTTGCCCCCTATGGCATGGTGGCCCATCACGGCGTGCCGAGCGATCTGAAAAGCTTTTTCATTCTTCATGAAGGCGCCGTTTCCATGGCCGATGGGGAGCTGCTGGAAACCGATTGGGATGAAATTCCCGAAGCCGAAGTCGATCCCAAATGGGGCCGCCAGGCCATCGTACGTGAAAACGTCATGGAAGGGTGGATCGGGTTCAGCGACCATTACTGGCAGGCCGTCCTTATCCCCGGGGACAATCAGGGCGTCGATCAGGCGCTCACCTATAACCCGCGGTCGGACATCTACCATGCCTTCACCCGTCTGCCCACGCAGACAGTCGCCGCCGGCCAGACCGCAACCGTGACCACGCAGCTATTTGCCGGTGCGAAGGAATGGGAAATCCTCCGCCACTACGAAGATCTGGGCGTTACCAAGTTCATCGACAGCATCGACTGGGGCTGGTTCTTCTTCCTGACAAAGCCGATCTTCTGGGTGCTGCACGAGCTGAACCAGCTTATCGGCAACATGGGTATCGCGATCATCGCCCTGACGCTGCTGATCAAGGCCTTGCTCTTCCCGCTTGCCTATAAATCCTATGTCTCCATGGCGAAGATGAAGGAACTTCAGCCGCAGATGGAGAAGCTGAAGAAAGAAGCGGGTGACGACCGGCAAAAGATGCAACAAGGCATGATGGAGCTCTACAAGCGGGAAAAGGTGAACCCCGCGGCGGGCTGTCTGCCGATCCTGTTGCAAATCCCGATCTTCTTCTCGCTCTACAAGGTGATCTTCGTCACCATCGAATTGCGGCATGCGCCCTTCTTTGGCCCCTTCCAGGACCTTTCAGCGCCTGACCCCACTTCGATTTTCAACCTCTATGGGTTGCTTCCCTTTGCGGCGCCGGAAACGGGCACGATCCTCGCCCTCATCTTCATCGGTATCCTGCCGCTTCTGCTGGGCATTTCCATGTGGCTGCAGCAGAAGCTCAATCCGGCGCCCACCGATCCGACCCAGCAGATGATCTTTGCCTGGATGCCGTGGGTCTTCATGTTCATGCTCGGCGGTTTTGCCAGCGGGCTTGTCGTCTACTGGATCGCGAACAACACGATCACCTTTACCCAGCAGTACCTGATCATGCGCAGTCAGGGCTATAAGCCTGACCTGCTCGGCAACATCAAAAGTGGTTTCGCCCGCAAGTCGAAGCCGGATGCGAAGAAATGATGAAGGTCTCCCGACTTTTCCGCCACCCGCTGAAAAGTCACGGGCGCGAGGACCTCAAGACCGTATATCTCGCCGAAGGGCAGGCCATGCCCTTCGACAGGCTCTGGGCGGTCGCACATGATCACGCCCGCGCCGATGGTTCGGAATGGGCACCTTGCCAGAATTTCTCTATCGGGGCGAAGGCGCCGAAGCTTGTGGCTATTGACGCTGTTCTGGATGAAAAGACAGAAGAGATCACGCTGCGCCACCCCGAGAGGCCGGAAATCACCCTCCATCCGGAGCGGGATGCCGCGCGCCTGCTGGAATGGGTGGCCCCCCTCGTGCCCCAGAACCGCGCCCTGCCGCACCGGGTGTTCCGTCTGGACCGGCGCGGATTCACGGATACGGAATTCCCCTCGGTATCTCTGTGCAACACAGCCTCTCACGCGGAGGTCGAAGACCTCGCCGGGGAGGCTCTTTCGCCTCTACGCTGGCGTGGCAACATTTGGTTCGAAGGCGCTTCGCCTTGGGCGGAATTCGAATGGATCAACCGGGATGTGAAAATCGGCGGGGCCGTTCTGCGGGTCGCCGAAAGGATCGAACGATGCCTCGCAACCACCGCGAACCCCCGTACGGGCGAACGCGATGTGGATACGCTCAAACTGCTGCAGACCATGGGCCATCGTGACTTCGGCATCTATGCGCGTGTCGTCCAGAGCGGGACGGTAAGCGTTGGCGACAGTCTGGAACTGACCTGATGGCCCTACCCTTCCCCCTCGCCGATGAACCGGAGC
>NZ_LWGH01000953.1:0-9246 GCF_001635395.1 Sulfitobacter sp. HI0129
AACCTCCACACCGTTGCCAGTACTAGCACCTGAAGCTAGCGCGTCTACCATTCCGCCACCTGGGCAGGTGTCGTGAGGGCGGGATTTAGGGATGTCTGGCCGGGCTGTCAATCGCATATTGTGGCGATATGGGCAAAAGCGGCAGATCTTTGCGGGCATGACCGACCGTCGCGCTGCGCAGGGGTACAATTCGCCTTGTCCGGCGGGGGGCGCGGGGGTACATCGGTCCCGAACGCAAGCATGCGCAGGAGGCTTTCGATGTCCAAGCTCGTGACGATCTACGGCGGTTCGGGGTTCGTCGGGCGATATATCGCGCGCCGTATGGCAAAGGCGGGGTGGCGTGTGCGGGTGGCCGTGAGGCGCCCGAACGAAGCGCTGTTCGTGCGGACCTATGGTGTCGTGGGGCAGGTCGAGCCGATCCTGTGCAATATCCGGGACGATGCCTCCGTCAGGGCTGCGATGCAGGGTGCGGACGCGGCGGTCAACTGTGTCGGCATCCTTACCGAAAGCGGCAAGAACGGGTTCGATGCGGTTCAGTCCGAAGGCGCTGAACGCGTGGCGCGGATCGCGGCGGAAGAGGGTGTCGCCCGGCTGGTCCAGATCTCTGCCATCGGGGCCGATATGGACGCGGAAAGCGATTACGCACGAACAAAGGCGGAAGGCGAGGCCGGTGTCCTGCGCCATATGCCGCAGGCTGTCATTCTGCGCCCCTCCATCATTTTCGGGCCGGAAGACGCGTTCTTCAACCGCTTTGCGGGGATGACCCGGATCAGCCCGGCGATCCCGCTGGTGGGGGCCAAAACACGGTTTCAGCCGGTTTATGTGGACGATGTGGCACAGGCTGCCGAAGCTGCCGTGACCGGCCGCGCCGCGCCCGGCATTTACGAGCTGGGCGGACCCGATGTGGATAGCTTCAAGGGGCTCATGCAGCGGATGCTGAAGATCGTGAACCGGAAGCGGTTGGTTCTGGGAATGCCGATGTGGATGGGCCGCCTGATGGCCTTCTCCTTCGATATGCTGCAGGCGGTCACATTCGGGTTGTTTTCCAACACGATGCTCACCCGGGATCAGGTCAAGAACCTGTCACGCGACAATGTCGTTGCCGAGGACGCGAAAGGGTTTGCCGATCTGGGCATTGAACCCACCGCGATAACCGCCGTGCTGCCGGAGTACCTCTGGCGCTTCCGGCCGTCGGGCCAGTATGACGCCATCAAGGATTCGGCGCGTAACCTGCGCCGCGGTTGATGGAAGCTTCCACGACGATCGTAGCCGCCTTTCTGGGTCTGCTGGAGGGTTTGACGGAGTTCATCCCGGTGTCCTCCACCGGGCATCTGCTGTTGGCGGGCCATTTCCTCGGCTTCGAAAGCGCGGGCAAGACGTTTGAGGTCGTGATCCAGCTGGGCGCGGTGCTGGCGATCCTGACAGTCTATTCCGCGCGGCTCTGGGCCGTGTTTCGCGATGCGCCGCATGATCCTACGGCGCGGCGGTTCATTCTTTCGGTACTTATCGCGTTCATGCCGGCGGTTGTCGTCGGCGTATTGGCGCATGATTTCATTAAGGAAGTCCTGTTCGAGACACCGATGCTGATCGCGGTGATGCTGGTGCTCGGCGGTATCGTGTTGCTATTCGTCGATCGGGTCGCGCCCCCGCCGCGGCATGAGGACGCGATGCGCCTGCCGCTGCTGATGGCGCTGAAAATCGGGGTCATCCAGTGCCTCGCGATGATACCGGGCGTATCCCGTTCGGGCGCGACCATCGTGGGGGCGCTCATGCTCGGGGCGAGCAAGCGGGCGGCGGCGGAGTTCTCGTTCTTTCTGTCGATGCCCACCATGGCCGGGGCGTTCGCCTATGACTTCTATAAGAACCGTGATGTCATCGATGCCTCTGCCATGGGGGAGATCGCGGTTGGATTTGTCATGGCCTTCATCGCGGCAGTGCTGGTGGTGCGCTGGCTGCTCGATTTCGTCAGCAAGCATGGATACCGGCCTTTCGGCTGGTGGCGAATCATCGTCGGGAGCGTTGCGCTCGTCGCTCTGATGGTCGGAGGTGAGGTATGAGGTTAGGTATTAGGTCCGATACGGGCCCATATTTCGGCCTTTATGCGGCTAGCGCGGGTGTTCCCGCGGGTGAAAATAGCATATAGGTCAGCATAGCTGACTTTATTTCCTTTTCCGTCTGCTTTATTGGGGTACGGCAGACCGGAGGAGGATGATATGGCTGAGCAACCCATGCTGACGTTCACGCGCGTGCCGCGGGACATGCCCGAAAAACGTCCACCCGATTTGCGCCGGACGGATTTTCGGGAAATCTACGCCGAATATGCCGACGCGAAGGCGCAGGAGCAGTCCAGCCGCTGCAGTCAATGTGGCGTGCCTTATTGCCAATCCCACTGCCCGCTGCAGAACAACATTCCCGACTGGCTTCGCCTCACGGCAGAGGGCCGTTTGCGGGAAGCCTATGATGTCAGTCAGGCGACGAACACCTTTCCGGAAATCTGTGGTCGCATCTGTCCGCAGGATCGCCTCTGCGAAGGGAACTGCGTGATCGAGCAATCGGGTCACGGTACTGTCACGATCGGTTCGGTGGAAAAGTACATCACCGATACCGCGTGGGAAGAAGGCTGGGTCACGCCGCCTTCGCCTTCGCGGGAGCGGGAGGAAAGCGTCGGTATCATCGGTGCGGGCCCCGGGGGTCTCGCCGCGGCGGATATGCTGCGCCGTGCAGGCGTACAGGTCACGATCTACGACCGCTATGACCGCGCGGGCGGTTTGCTGACCTACGGCATCCCCGGCTTCAAGCTGGAAAAGGACGTGGTGATGCGCCGCAATCGCCAGCTCGAAGAGGGCGGGGTCACTTTCCGGCTGAACTGCGACGTGGGCCGTGACATCTCCTTCGACGAAATCCGCGACGCCCATGATGCCGTGATCATCGCGACCGGTGTCTACAAAACACGTGAAATTCAGGCCCCCGGTGTCGGCGGGCTGGGCGTAGAGCGGGCCATTGATTTTCTGACCGCGAGCAACCGTAAGAGCTTCGGTGACGCGGTGGAGGCGTTCGATAGCGGGCGGCTCGATGCAAAGGGCAAGCGGGTCGTCGTCATCGGCGGTGGCGACACCGCCATGGATTGCGTCCGCACGAGCATCCGGCAGGGCGCCGAAAGCGTGAAATGCCTCTACCGCCGCGACCGGACCAATATGCCCGGCAGCCAGCGCGAGGTTGCGAACGCCGAAGAAGAAGGCGTGGTCTTTGAATGGCTGACCGCGCCCAAGGGTTTTTCCGGCGATCCCGTCAGCGGTGTCATGGCGCAGCGGATGCGGCTGGGTCAGCCAGACGCCACCGGGCGGCAGGCCCCTGAACTGGTCGACGGGTCCGACTATACCGAGGAAGCGGACCTTGTGATCATGGCGCTTGGGTTCGAGCCGGAGGACCTGCCGACGCTCTGGGACGTGCCGGACCTGCCGGTAAATCGCTGGGGCACGATCAAGGCGGATTACATCACCGGGGCGACCGCGCTGGATGGTGTCTATGCCGTGGGCGATATCGTACGGGGCGCCAGCCTCGTTGTCTGGGCGATCAAGGACGGGCGTGACTGCGCTGCCGCGATCCTCGACCGGTTCGGCGGCCTGACAGCCGTCGCAGCGGAATAGGTGGCTGGCCCGTGTCCGCGGCGGAACATCATGAAGGCCATTGCCTCTGCGGGGCCGTCACCGTCAAGGTGAATGGCCCGCTGGGCGATATCTCGGCCTGTCATTGCGAGATGTGCACGCGGTGGAGCGGTTCCGTCCAAATGGGCGCGGAAGTCGACCGGGACCGGGTGGAAATAGCGGGCCCTGTGGGCACCTACCAGTCTTCCGAATTCGCGGAACGCGCATGGTGCCAAGCCTGCGGTTCCGCCGTCTGGTTCAAGGATACCGTCGGCGAGAATGAACATGTTTTTGAACTGGCTCCCGGCCTTTTCGACGGCTTCGGCGGGGCCCGCTTGGAGCGCGTGGTTTATTGCGACAGTGCTGCGGGCGGTGTGCGCCTTGCGGGCGATCTGGACCGGATGACCAAGGCCGAATACGAGGCGCAATTCCCATTCGTGGAAGACAGCGCATGACCCGCCCTTGCGCCCTCACCCGTGTGGCCTGCTGTTTCGCGCTCGCCCTGCCTTTGGGAAACCAGGTCGCGGCCCAGCAATCCCGATTGTTTTCGCCGCCCGAGGGCTGCGAAGCCTTTCTGACCGTGCAGCAGAAGGCATGCATCGTGTCGCATCACTGGACCTGCAAGGCGGATCCCGCCGGGGTGCAGTGGCATGCCGAAAGCGATGAAATGGGACCCTACTATGTGGGCCAGACGGACGGCGAAACCCAGTGGTTGCAGTCCTTCAACCTTGCGCAGGGGCGCACGACGACGCTGGAGCAACCCGCCGCGGATCCCGCCAACCTGACCACTTTGCTGGACAGCGGGATCGACACCTATGATTTCATCCTCCTGTCACCGGAAGGAAATTCGCGCGTATTCGGTTATGACCGGATTATCGACGAAAGGGTGGAGATCGACGGCGAGCCGCTTGCCATGACTGAATTCCACGTGACCGAAACGGATACGGACGGCGAAGTGACATATGAGGCGAAGGGGCATGAATATGTCTCTCGTCGGCACAGGCGTTTCTTTGCCGGGACAGGCCAGGTCCTGCAGGGTGCCGGTGGCGCCTTCGACTATGACAGTACCCCGGTCGATTTCATCTACCCGGGTGAACCGGGTTTTCTGGCCCGTAAACCTATTTACGGCTGCTTCGAACAGAAGGCCGCCGCCCCCCTCTTGCAGAAGGATGTTGCACAATGATCCATGATGAACTCTGGGCCGAGGCCGAGGCTGCAAAGCGTGCGCATCTGGCCGAAAACGGGATGTATTCCGAAGCGGACGAACATTCGTCCTGCGGAGTTGGCCTCGTGGTGAATGTCGACGGGTCCAAATCCCGCGAGGTGGTGCTGAACGGTATTCGCGCTCTCAAGGCGATCTGGCATCGCGGTGCGGTGGATGCCGACGGCAAGACAGGCGACGGTGCGGGCATCCACGTCCAGATCCCGGTGCCCTTCTTCTACGATCAGGTGCGCCGTACCGGACACAACCCACGGCAGGACGAGATGATCGCCGTGGGGCAGGTGTTTCTGCCGCGCACGAACTTCGCCGCGCAGGAAACCTGCCGGACTATCGTGGAAACCGAAGTCCTGCGGATGGGCTATTACATCTATGGCTGGCGCCATGTGCCGGTGAACATTTCCGTGCTGGGGGAAAAGGCCAACGCCACCCGGCCAGAGATCGAGCAGATCCTGATTTCCAACGCCAAGGGCGTGGACGAGGAAACCTTCGAACGTGAACTCTATGTCATCCGTCGCCGGATCGAAAAGGCCGCCATCGCGGCGCAGGTCCCGCAGATGTACATCGCGTCGATGTCCTGCCGCAGCATCATCTACAAGGGCATGATGCTGGCACAGGACGTGGCCGAATTTTACCCGGACCTGATGGATGACCGCTTCGTTTCGGCCTTTGCCATCTACCACCAGCGTTATTCGACGAACACCTTTCCGCAGTGGTGGCTCGCGCAGCCGTTCCGCATGCTCGCCCATAACGGAGAGATCAATACCCTGAAGGGCAACCTCAATTGGATGCGCAGCCATGAGATCCGCATGGCCTCGGGCGCATTCGGTGACATGGCCGGGGATATCAAGCCTATCGTGGCAGCCGGATCGTCCGATTCCGCTGCTCTGGACGCAGTGTTCGAGGTGCTGGTCCGCGCGGGCCGCTCGGCCCCGATGGCCAAGACAATGCTGGTGCCGGAAAGCTGGTCCAAGCAGGCGGTGGAATTGCCGCAGTCGTGGCGCGATATGTACAGCTACTGCAACTCCGTCATGGAGCCGTGGGACGGCCCCGCCGCACTTGCGATGACCGATGGCCGCTGGGTTTGCGCAGGCCTTGACCGCAACGGGTTGCGCCCGATGCGCTATGTCGTGACGTCAGACGGGATGCTCATCGCCGGGTCCGAGGCGGGGATGGTCCCGCTGGACGAGGCACGTGTGGTGCGCAAGGGCGCACTGGGCCCGGGGCAGTTGATCTCTGTCGATATGGCCGAGGGTCGGCTCTACGACGATGAGGAGATCAAGAACAAGCTGGCTGCGGGTCAGCCCTTTGGCGAATGGGTCGGCAAGATCAACGAGTTGGATTCGGCGCTGGCCGATGTCACCGAGGCGCCGCTTTTCACCGGAAACGAGTTGCGGCGCCGTCAGGTGGCGGCGGGCTACAGCGTCGAGGACCTTGAACAGATCCTTGCGCCCATGGCCGAGGACGCCAAGGAGGCGCTCGCCAGCATGGGCGACGATACCCCCTCCGCTGTGCTCAGCGCGCAGTATCGTCCGCTCAGCCATTTCTTCCGGCAGAACTTCAGCCAGGTTACCAACCCGCCCATCGACTCGCTGCGCGAATACCGGGTGATGAGCCTGAAGACCCGGTTCGGAAACCTCAAGAACGTGCTGGACGAAGACAGCAGCCAGACCGAGATCATCGTGCTGGACAGCCCCTTTGTCGGCAATGCGCAGTTCGAGGAACTGACCAGCCATTTCAACGCCACAGTGGTGACCATCGACTGCACGTTCGAGCCGGGCCCCGGCAACCTGAACGCGGGGCTGTCCCGCATAAGGGCAGAGGCAGAAGATGCCGTGCGATCGGGCGCCGGGCATCTTGTGCTGACGGATCAGGCCAGCGGTGAGGGCCGGGTGGCGATGCCGATGATCCTTGCCACAAGTGCCGTGCACAGCCACCTCACACGCAACGGGCTGCGTACCTTCACCTCGCTCAACGTCCGGTCTGCCGAATGCGTGGATGCGCATTATTTCGCGGTCCTCATCGGCTGTGGCGCCACCATCGTGAACGCCTATCTGGCCGAGGATTCACTTGCCGACAGGATCGAGCGCGGGCTGCTGGACATGACCCTGACGGAAGCGGTGGCGCGGTACCGCACCGCCATCGATCAGGGCCTTCTGAAGATCATGGCCAAGATGGGCATTTCTGTCGTGTCCTCCTACCGGGGTGGGCTCAACTTCGAAGCCGTGGGCCTGAGCCGCGCCATGGTGGCGGAATATTTCCCCGGCATGATCAGCCGGATCAGCGGCATCGGCGTACTGGGCATCCAGCGCAAGGCCGAGGAAGTGCACAGCCGTGGCTGGATGGGCGACGGCGTCGTCATGCCCATCGGGGGCTTTTACAAGGCCCGCGCCAGTGGTGAACGCCACGCGTGGGAAGCGTCGAGCATGCATATGCTGCAGGAGGCCTGCAATCGCGCCTCCTACGCGATGTGGAAGCAGTACAGCGCCAAGATGCAGAGCAATCCGCCCATTCATCTACGCGACCTGCTGGATATCAAGCCGCTGGGCACGCCCATCGGTCTTGAAGAGGTCGAAAGCATCACCTCCATCCGCAAGCGTTTCGTGACGCCGGGGATGAGTCTGGGCGCGCTGTCGCCCGAAGCGCACAAGACGCTGAACGTGGCGATGAACCGCATCGGCGCGAAGTCCGACAGCGGCGAGGGCGGCGAGGATCCGGCGCATTTCGTGCCGGAGCCGAACGGCGACAATCCCTCCGCCAAGATCAAGCAGGTCGCTTCGGGGCGTTTCGGGGTGACGGCGGAATACCTCAACCAGTGCGAAGAACTGGAGATCAAGGTGGCCCAGGGCGCGAAGCCCGGCGAGGGCGGGCAGCTGCCCGGCATGAAGGTGACCAAGCTGATCGCGCGGCTGCGTCACTCGACCCCCGGCGTGACCCTCATCAGCCCGCCGCCGCATCATGACATCTATTCGATCGAGGACCTCGCGCAGCTGATCTACGACCTTAAGCAGATCAACCCGCGCTGCAAAGTGACGGTCAAGCTCGTGGCTTCTTCGGGCGTGGGGACCATCGCGGCGGGTGTGGCCAAGGCCAAGGCGGATATCATCCTGATCTCCGGCCATAACGGCGGCACCGGCGCCTCGCCCGCGACCTCGATCAAATACGCAGGCCTTCCGTGGGAAATGGGCCTGACCGAGGCGCATCAGGTTCTGAGCATGAACAAGCTGCGCGACCGGGTCACCCTGCGGACCGATGGCGGCTTGCGGACCGGACGCGATATCGTGATGGCAGCGATGCTGGGGGCCGAAGAATTCGGCATCGGCACTGCCGCGCTGATCGCGATGGGCTGCATCATGGTGCGCCAGTGCCAGTCCAACACCTGCCCCGTGGGCGTCTGCACGCAGGACGAAGCCCTGCGCGGCAAGTTCACCGGCAATGCGGACAAGGTCGTGAACCTGATCGGCTTCTACGCGCAGGAAGTGCGCGAGATTCTGGCCAGCATCGGGGCACGCAGCATCGATGACGTGATCGGCCGCGCCGACCTGTTGACGCAGGTCAGCCGTGGCTCGGCCCATCTGGACGATCTCGACCTGAACCCGCTGCTCATCACCGTCGATGGCGCGGATCAGATCGTCTACGACCGCGACAAGCCGCGGAATGCCGTGCTCGACACGCTGGACGAACAGATCGTGCGGGATGCCGCGCGGTTTCTGCAGGACGGCGAGAAGATGCAGCTTTCCTACGCCGTGCAGAACACGCACCGCACGGTCGGCACGCGGGTGTCGAGCCATATCGTCAAGCGTTTCGGCATGCGCGACAACGGCTTGCAGCCCGATCACCTCACTGTGCGCCTGACCGGTTCCGCCGGCCAATCGCTGGGGGCCTTCGCGGCGCCGGGGCTCAAGCTGGAGGTGTCGGGTGATGCCAACGATTACGTCGGCAAGGGCCTTTCGGGCGGCACCATCGTGGTACGCCCGCCGATGGCAAGCACGATCGTCGCCTCCGAAAATACGATCATCGGCAATACCGTGCTCTATGGCGCGACTGCGGGCTATCTCTTTGCCGCCGGTCGCGCGGGTGAGCGTTTCGCGGTGCGTAACTCGGGCGCGCGGGTCGTGATCGAAGGCTGCGGCAGCAATGGTTGTGAATACATGACTGGCGGTGTTGCGGTGATCCTTGGCGATATCGGTGCGAACTTCGCTGCCGGTATGACCGGCGGCATGGCCTACCTCTACGATCCGGAAGGACAGGCCCAGGCGCTGATGAACGTCGAAACGATCGTTACATGCCCGGTCACCGTGGATCACTGGACATCCGAGCTGAAGGAACTGCTGGAGCGGCATCTGAAGGAAACCGGAAGCCGCCGGGCGGGTGACATCCTGC
>NZ_LWGH01000954.1:0-275 GCF_001635395.1 Sulfitobacter sp. HI0129
GCACCACCATTTCTTCGGCGACGGCGCTTATGCCGGTGTGACCGGCTGGCCAAACATGGCACAGACGGTCAAGCATGGCGGCTGGCTGAGCATTGCGCCCTCGGACCGGAAGATAACCATGCGCAGCCTCGACTTCTGGCGGCTGGAAAACGGCCGCATCCGCGAAAACTGGGTACTGGTCGATCTGCTGCACGTCTATGACCAGCTGGGCGTCGACGTCTTCGCCCGGCTGCGCGAGTTCAACAAGGCCCGCAACATCGGGCGCATCACCATTC
>NZ_LWGH01000955.1:0-475 GCF_001635395.1 Sulfitobacter sp. HI0129
ATCAGCAATTCATCGATGTCGACACCCAGTTTGCGGGCATATTGCGGATCGAGCGCATGTTCCGCGTCGACAAAGGCGCAGACGCCGCCCGCTTTCTGCTGCTCTGCCACGCAATGCAGAGTCAGGGTGGTCTTGCCCGAGGATTCGGGACCATAGATCTCGATGATCCGGCCCATGGGCAACCCGCCGATTCCAAGTGCGATATCAAGGCCGAGCGACCCGGTGGAGCTGGCCCTGATGTCCTGCACCGCGCCCTGCGAGCCCAGTTTCATGATGGAGCCCTTGCCGAACTGACGTTCGATCTGGGCCAGCGCGCTGTCGAGCGCCTTTTGCTTTTCCGCGCTCTTCTTGTTGTCCATGGTCAATAGATCTGCCGTTGCCATTTCGCCTGTCTCCTGTGTGTCATATCGGCCTGACAGGGGCAATCGCCCGGTTTCCGCCGATAGGCTTTATGTTCTGCTAATGTTCTATATGA
>NZ_LWGH01000956.1:0-279 GCF_001635395.1 Sulfitobacter sp. HI0129
ATGGTAGATGCTCGCGGTCTTCCGGGCCTCCCCGCCCGAAAGACCGTTTTGGATGGCCCGTCAGTAGGCCTTGCCCCGGGCCGACACCGGCCACAGCGTTTCGACCTTTCCGCCCCGGACGCCGACGTACCAGTCATGGACATTGGCCGTCGGGTCGCAGTGACCGGGGATCAGGCGCAGCTTGTCGTTGACCTTCAGCACGCCCTTGGGGTCGGAAACGACGCCGTGCTCGTCCGAACACTTGATGTATTCCACGTCGTCGCGCCCGTGGATCACGGG
>NZ_LWGH01000957.1:0-302 GCF_001635395.1 Sulfitobacter sp. HI0129
GCCACTTCCTCGTCCGACATGGTGGTTCGGTTCGCGCGGGTGCGGAACCACAGGAAAAGCTCCTCGCGCAGCGCGCGGCGGGTCTCTTCATGGGCCGGGTCGTCGCCGAGGTCATGGAGCTCCTCGGGGTCGGTTTCCATGTCGAAAAGCTGGGGTCGGAAGCCTTCGAAATGGATGTATTTCCACCGCTCGGTGCGGATCATGACCGAGCGCGCCTCCGACGGGGCCCGCCCGAGAAGCAGCCGCGCTTTCTGGAAGGCGTAATCGTGCTCGGACACCGCCGCCTCGCGCCAGTCTACCGT
>NZ_LWGH01000958.1:0-245 GCF_001635395.1 Sulfitobacter sp. HI0129
GCACCGGCTTCCCTTTTCACCCACGACGAGTCGCAGGCACCAAGACTACATTATTTAGTCACACGATGCACGACACTGTCAATATGTAGAGCCCTCATATCTCGCGTCGAGTGCGTCGCGGCCACTTGGTCCTGTGTCGCAGCGTGCCATGGAAGATGCGACCGCAGGCGTCAGTTCGCCGACGGAGAGAGGTCCGCTCGATAAAGCAAAGCTTGCACATGGAAGTCGCAGGAGCCGATCAGCCA
>NZ_LWGH01000959.1:0-636 GCF_001635395.1 Sulfitobacter sp. HI0129
CTCCGCGTCTCCTGTTTCGGTTAGATATCTGTGTACCCGTCCGAGTGGTTTCAATCCCCCGCCGGGGGGAGGTCGATGCAACATGCCGCCCCGGCGGGTCCGTTGCAAGAATGGATCGCCCTCGGGCGCGCCTAAAGTTAACGTGGTCCGGGCATGAACCAGCCCGCGGGGCCGCGCGTTCTTGTGCGGCCCCAGGGTGCATCGCGATTACTGCGCCGCGATGTCCTGAAGCGTCGGATAATCGGTATATCCTTCGCGTCCGCCCCCGTAGTAGGTATCTGAATCGCCCTCGTTCAACGGGGCGTCGCGTTCCAGCCTTTCGGCCAAATCGGGGTTCGCGATATAGGGCCGTCCGAAGGCCACCAGATCGGCCTTGCCCTCTTCGACAGCATCAATCGCCATCTGCCGGTCGTAGCCGTTGTTGGCCATATAGGGCCCTTCGAAGATCTTGCGCAGCGAGGCGAGGCTTTCGCCTTCTTCAAGTTCACGCGAGCCGCCCGTCGCCCCTTCGACGAGGTGCAGATAGGCGAGGTTGAAGCGGTTCAGCTCGCGCACGACATATTCAAAGGTTTCCTGCGGATCCTCGTCCGAAATGCCATTGGCGGGCGAGAAGGGCGACAGACGCAGGCCGGTGCG
>NZ_LWGH01000960.1:0-279 GCF_001635395.1 Sulfitobacter sp. HI0129
TTCGCGCTTTTCGTCGTGCCATGGCCCGAGCCGCACATGTGGCTGATCTTCCTTGGGGCGGGGATCATCCACCTGATCTACAAGCTGTTGCAGGCATGGGCCTATACCAAGGGGGCCTACACGGTGGTCTATCCGGTGGTGCGCGGAACCGGGCCGCTCTTTGCGGTGCTGGGGGCCTATGTGATCTTCGCCGAACGGTTCACCTTTCTGCAATGGGTCGGCGTGGCAGTCCTGCTGGCGGGGATCTTCGGGCTCGCGGTCTATAACCTCATCTTCCTT
>NZ_LWGH01000961.1:0-12071 GCF_001635395.1 Sulfitobacter sp. HI0129
CCGATGACTGACGAGGTCGCGACCGTTCTCGGCTACGACGCGCCCAAGGGAGCCGTGGTGGAGATGGTGAACGAAGACAGCCCCGCAGAGGCCGCAGGCCTCAAGAAGGGGGATATCATCCTGTCCTTCAACGGCACCGAGATCGAGGAACTGCGTGATCTGACCCGGGCCGTCGCTGAAACCGCACCGGACGCCGCGACCGAGATGGTCGTCCTGCAGAAGGGCGAGGAAGTGACCCTGAAAGTCACCGTCGGCGCGTTGGCTTCCGAAAAAGCCTGACACCGACCCCGGCGGGAGCGTCTCCTCCCGCCGGGCAGTCCCCCCTGAAAGGGGTGCGGGACGTCATGCTCCGGTGGCGGGGAGGCGCCGGGGCATGATATACCGATCCTCGTATCGGATGACCTGTGGCATTCGCCCGTTTGGCCCCAAAATGAGCATAAACGTTTCAATGGCGCCCATATGCCGTTGATTTTTATTGCAATTTTAGCGGGAGAATCGCGAAATCACCGCCATTTCTTCGCCCCTTTTTCATACTTCGTCAAACTTGTGCCACTATTCACGGTATAGTTGTTGGGAAGAACGCGTACCAAACCCGCGGTATGACAAGAGGACGAATCGATGAAAATCCTGGCGGTCGACGACGACCCGATCATTCTGGAACTGCTGGCCCAATTCGTGGATGCCTTCGGCGGTTACACTCTGACGACAGCCGAATCCGGGTTCGAGGCCTTGGAAATCATTGCCGAAAAGGGAAGCGGCAAATTCGACTGCTTCATGCTCGATATCCAGATGCCGGGGATGGACGGTGTCGAACTCGCGGGCCTCATCCGCGACACGGCGCGCTACGCCGATGCGCCGATCCTCATGCTCACCGCGATGTCGGAAAAACGCTATATCGACGCTGCCTTTACTGCTGGCGCCACCGACTATGTGACAAAACCGTTCGAGGTTGTTGAACTGAAATCGCGGCTGACCGCGATGCAGAAAATCGTCATGTCGCGTAAATCGCGTACACGCAAGATTTTCTCCACCAAGGCACTCGCGACCCAAAGTGCACCTGCCGAGACCACGATCGCCCTGCACGAACCCATTTCCATCTACGATGTGGACAATGTCATCGAATGCGTGGCGATGGAAAACTACGTGGCCCAGCTTTCCCGGTCCGCGCAATTCGGCTCCACCGTCTTTGCGCTGTCGATCCGGCGGATCAACGAATTTCACGAAGCCCTGACAGGGTTCGAATTTCACAGCATGATTTCCGATGTGGCCGAAGTCATCTCCGATACGCTGTCCGAGCACCAGTTCCTGATGTCCTATGCGGGGAACGGTACATTCGTCTGCATCGTCGAAGCGGGATGGCGCCCTGAAATGGCCAGCGTGACAGAGCAGGTGAACCTGTCGCTGGCGCAGGCCGAGCTTTTCGCGAACGATGGACAGCGCATCCAACCGCGTCTTTGCGCGGGCAAGGCCATTCGGCTAGTCTGGAAATCGAACGAACAAATTCTTGATTCTCTTGGTGTTGCTCAATCGAGCGCCGAAGACACCGCCCGCCGCTACGATTCTTCGATGAGTGATCTTTTTCTGTACGGACAATCTGCATGACAGCCACGACAGCTAACGCCCTACCGGGTCTGGAGCGCATTCGCGCGCGTTTCGTCGAAATGCTTTCCGACCGTCAGGCCCGTATCGCGCAGCATACTCTGGACGCGTGGAACGGTGGAACGCCTGAGCAAATCAACGAGAACCTGGCCGCCGCCCAGGCAATCCTGCATCAGATCGCGGGCAGCGCCGGCTCCATCGGCTTTGCCGAACTGGGCAGCACCGCCCGCGCCTGCGAAGCGCAGATCATCGAACACCTCAGGGATATGGAAAACGGCATTACCGCCTGCCCCGGGGATTTGGTCTTTCACATCGACAGTTTCGTCCGCAACTGCGCCGAGCTGATCAGCGACGCCGCCTGACCCCCGATCATTTTGCTGCGTCAGCCTTTGAAGGCTGCGCTATTTTTGGGCCCGCAACCTTCAGGACCTGAACAAGACAGACAGCCCCCAAGTGTGTTGCTGAACAAGACACTGGCCAATCGGTCTGCCCTCCGCCTCTCTCCCTCATTTCGCTGAAATTCTCTGCGCTTCGCGATGCACACTTCGCTGCGCCCTGCACAGCTAAGGTTGCCGCCCGGCGCGAGGATGCCCCCCACCATCACGAAACTCCACCGATACTGCGGGCCTTTCAACCGGCCCACCAGCACAGTGCCAAAGCGGCCCTACCTGACCACAAGTCCACAAACGAACACGCCGCAGCGACAAGGCTGCGGCGTTCTTTGCGGGGTGTGAAATCTTCAGGCGTTCATCGCTGTCTTGATCTGTTCGGCAAGCGACATGGGATCGAAGGGTTTGCAAATCACTTCAACGGCGCCCACTGCGCGGAACTCTTCCACGTCGGCATTCTGGGCGCGCGCTGTCATGAAGATCGCGGGCGTCTCTTTCAGTGCGTCGATCTTGCGCAGATGCTCCAGCGTTTCCTTGCCGGTCATCCCGGGCATCATCATGTCCAGCAGAATCACATCCGGGGTAAAGCTCGGCACGGTATCCAGTGCCTCCTGACCGGAGTTGCACTGCACAACCTCGAAATCGCCCGTAAGTTCGAGCGACATCTTCGCGATTTCGCGGATATCCGCGTCATCTTCGACATGTAACAGTTTGATCATGACGTTTCCTTGGTCAACCTGCGTCCCGCAGACCGGGCTGGGCGTTCTCTGTATGATATACCACAGCCTCCTCCGTGGGGAGGCAGAAATAGAAGGTCGTTCCAACGCCTTCCTGACTTTCGAATCCGATGTCTCCGCCCATGTTCTCCACGATCGCCTTGCAGATGCTCAGGCCAAGCCCGGTACCGCCCTTGCTGGCCCGATCCGAATTGGTCATATCCGCGAACCGTTCAAAGATCTTGTGCTTGTCGCGGGCCGGAATCCCCTGCCCGTGATCCTTGACGCTGACGCGCAGACGTCCCTGCTGCTGTGTAAGCGAAACAATGATCTTCCCATTGGGGCGGGAGAACTTGCAGGCGTTTGAAAGCAGGTTCGTCAGGACCTGGATGGTACGGTTCGGGTCCGTGTGCACCTCTACGGGTTCTTCGGTCCCTACGGTCTCGATGGTCACGTCGAACCGCTGGCTGTTGATCGAAGAAGACAGCACCGCCTCGTTGATCAGATCCGACAGATCGGTGGGGACCCGTTCGAACTCCATTCCACCGGCGACGATCTTCTCCAGATCGAGAATGTCATTGATGATCAGCACCAACCGTTCCGCGTTGCGATGCGCGATCTCCAGCAGGCCGCGCGCCTTTTCGGGTAGCTCACCCGCGGCGTTGGACAGCAAAAGCCCCATCGAGCCCTTGATCGACGTCAGGGGCGAGCGCAGCTCATGGCTGACGGTGGAGACGAATTCAGCCTTCATCTGCTCCTTTTCGACCCGGTTCGAAATATCCTGGAAGACGAAAAGGATCTGGTCATTCTGATCGTCGATGGCCACGCGCTTGACGCTGACCTCGAACTGCATGCCCTTGAGCACGAGGTTGCATTGCACGTCCTCCCGCCCCTTGTCGCGCACCGCGTGGTAAGCAGAGATGAGCGGAGAGATGTCCATCTTGGTCTGGATATCATCCAGCGAGAGCCGGTCATATGAACCGCCGCCAAGGCCCATCCAGTCCAGCGCGGCACGATTCATGTAGTGGAAGTGCTCTGTCTGCACGTCGACCATCCAGATACTGTCGCGCAGTTCATGCAAGGCAGTGGAGTTGATCTTGCCGGAAAGAAACGCTTCATTCTTGGCCAGGTCGTTCCGGACCGAGATCGAGCCGGACCAGTTCCCCTCCCCGTCGAAGAGCGGCATCACGGTTGTCTGCGTGACCCGAACGGAACCGTCCGAACAAACGAGCGGGGTGTCCCCCTGCCAGATCTTGCCTTCGGCCAGACCCCGGCGAATCGTGTCCGCGGTCTGGTAGCCCGTTGGCCCATAGAGCATCCGGACAGGCTGGCCGATCAGTTGATCCCGGGTATACCCGGTAAAGGCCAGCATTTCGTCGTTCACTTCGGTCATGCGGTTTTCAGCATCCACGACGTTGATGAGGGTCGAGGATTTCAGGTTCGCGAAGCGTTCCGCCATAGCGATTTCGGAGGTTCGGGATTTGCCGCCGTTCAGGTTTTTCTTGACGAAAAGCACCGGAACGAGCCCGGAAATGGCAATGGCCCCCATGATGGGTCCGATATCGAGGAGGGAGGGGGGCAGCAGGGTGTCTGCGGTGGCATACCATCCTGTTGCCAAAAGGCTTCCTGAAATAAGTACTTTGGCATCATGTGCCGAGAAAATAGGTCGTTTCATTAGGTCGTCCTCGCCTGCGGGCGTTCCGCCAGTCAAAGCACCAAGTAAATCTTTTTGTATGCTTGACCGGTTGTCGCAGTCTAAATGGGCAAGATTAAGGCAGAAAGATGATTCAATTGCCGATCACCCGTAGGTTGCTCACCGGCCCTTTCGCTCCCTTGTCCATGATCGTGCGAACCAGCTGCGCCATATCCGTTCTCGACTTGATGAGGTTGCAAACGATGCGCGGATCCTCGACCGGCGTACTGTCTGCGGAAAGGCCGATGATCTTTGCCCGGCTGTTGGACTCGCGCACCGCATCGAGCAATTCGCTCGCACTTCCGTCGGGCACGGACCAATCCAGCAGCAGCACGTCGAACTGACCGTCCGCCAGTGCCGCGCGGGCCTCGGAGATGCTGGGCACGCTCACCACGTCGGCCGCCTCCCCTATGCCGGAGCGGAAGACCTCCGCGAAGTCGAGATCGTCCTCCACGTGGAGGATGCGGATGGGGCCGGTGTCGACCTTGCGCAATGCCGGCGTCTCCGCCTTCGGGATCAGCGCATCGACCTTGGAAATAGGACAGGTAAACCAGAAGACCGTGAGCCCGCCGGGCACGCTTTCGAAACCGACGTTGCCTCCCTGCCGCCACACAATCTGCCGCGTGATATTGAGACCGAGCCCCGTGCCCCCCTTGGAACGGGTATCGGACCCATCCGCCTGCGAAAACGCTTGGAAAATCCGTTGCCGGAAACTTTCAGGCACGCCCGGGCCGGTGTTCTGGACGAAGATGATCGCCTCTTCCTTGATGCGCTCGATCCGGATCGTAACCTCGGTATCGGGATCCGAATATTTGCAGGCGTTGGAAATGAGGTTCGCCAATACCTGCTTGGTGCGACCGACATCCGCAAAGACGGTGATGTTGTCATCGGGCAGCTGCAGGGAAAGGGTATTCCGGTGGCCGACGGCAAAAGGCATCATCTCATCCACCGACGCCTTCGCGATCTCTGCGACATCCACGTTGTCGTAGTTGAAGACGATCTCCCCCGAAGAGATTTTCTCCAGATCCAAGATGTCGTTGACGATAGCAGTCAGGCGATCCGCGTTGGTCTTCGCGATCTCGATAAGCCGGGCGGAGGCCGGGGTCATCTTGTCGGCGGAATTCGCTTCGAAAAGGCCCAGCGCGCCCTTGATGGAAGTGAGCGGCGTGCGCAACTCGTGGCTTACGGTCGCGACGAATTCGCTCTTGATCTGGTCGAGTTTCTTCTGGTCGGTAATGTCGACGATCTGCGCGATATAGACATTCGTCTGCGCGTTCTTGTCAAAGGTCCATGAGACGTTGAACAGGCCCCAGCGGCGCGACCCGTCCTTTGAAATGATCTGGCGGTCGATCTGGTAGGTCTTTGATTTCCCCTCCGCCGTCAGGCGGGAAACCTGTTCGTACATCACCTTGATGTCTTCGCGTTCAAGCAGGTCGGCCAGCCGCATGCGCCCCATCAGCTCGGAGCGGTCGTAGCCGCAGAGCTTGCAGAGCGCGTCGTTGACGCCGATGAACCGCCCCCTTTCGTCCATCAGCGCCATGCCCACGGGCGCTTCCTCGATCACGAGGCGGAAGCGCTCCTCGCTCGCTTCCAGCGCGTTGCGGGAATGGTGCAGATCGGTCACGTCGGTCTGGGTGCCGACCAGCCGCAGGGCCGTACCCTCGCGGGAGCGTTTGACCACAACGGCATCGGACCGCATCCAGCGCCAGGAGCCGTCACCGAAGCGTACGCGGTATTCGACGGTTGACCGCTCGGTGAGCCCTTCGATGCAATCCCGGTCCGCCTGCGTCAGCTTGGGCAGATCTTCGGGATGGATCCGGGAAATGAAATGCGCCTGTGTGTCAAAATTATGGCTATGCACGGTGGTGCCCATGATCTGATGCCAAGTCTTTGACACCACGGATTCCCCGGTCACGAGATCGACGTCGAAGACGCCGATTTCCGCCCCGGAAATGGCAAGGTCATAGCGCCGCTTGGTCTCTTCGACCTCGAGCCGGGCGTTGATCTCGGTGGTGACGTCCCGCACGATGGCTGTCGTACGCGGCTCGTTGTCGGCGGTTGTCCACGGGTTCGTCTGAACGTCCAGCATCAGCCGCGTTCCGTCCCGCGCCGTGCCCCGCGCGTTGAACCCGTGGTGCGTCGGCTTTCTGGACAGCATTTCAAGGAAATCGTCGAAGGAACGGCCTTTCATCTCGGCATCTGAATAGCCGAAAACGTCCTGCGCCGCCTGATTGGTGAATAGAACGACGCCGCGCTGATCCAGCAGGAAAACGGCGGCGACCGCGTTCTCGATGATCGAACGGTTCTCGGCCTCCCGCGCGCCCAGCTGGCGGGACCGTAGATCGGCCACTTCGGAAATGGCGTGGTTGCGCAGGCGCAATGTCCGCAGGGACACCGCCAGAAGCACCGTCAGCGCGATCCCCGCAAAAAGGATGAGCAGCGGCAGGACCGTGCTATAGGCCTGATCAAAGCCCGGGGTACTGTTGAAGGCCACATGCCAGGTGCGGCCATAGAGATCGAGGTTATGGGCCGCCGCGAAACGCCCTTGCTCCGCCTCTGGCATCGCGCTGTCGAAAATCAGCGCCTCCGAGGCCGGCATGGGGCCGTCATAAACGGAAAGATCGTAGTTCCGTCCCTGGTTCGGGGTGAGCCCTGACAGAAGATTGGTGCCGATGAAGGGCGCATAGACCCAGCCCCGGAATTCACCCCTGTCTTCGGGCACCACGCCGTTTATCTCGTTCTGGTAAACGGGCCGCAGCAGCAGAAAGCCGGGTTGCCGGGTGCTGTCCTGCACCAGCAGGATACGCGGGGTGAGGCGCGGCTCGCCCGTGGCGCGCGCTTCCTCGGCGGCCCTGCGGCGTCCTTCCTCGAACCCGATGTCCAGACCGAGCGCCTGCCGATTGAGATCGAGAGGGGAGACAAATTTGATCAGGAGTTTCTCTTCCCGGTCGGTAATCGGGTGGATCTGGTAGCGGGGGTCCACTTCGTCCGCCACCTTTTCGAGAAAGGCGGGAATGTCCTCTTCCATCACGGGCACGATCAGGCCGATCCCGTTGATCCCGGGCAGGAATTTCCTGATATTCAGCGTCTCGACGTAGGCCGCGAATTCCCGGGTGTCGACCTTTTCGGAGGCAAGCAGGAAGGCAGCCGCGCCGTTCAGGCTTTGCAGATAGGTGGAGAGCCGGTTTTCGAGGATCGAAACGCCATCCTCGACCAGTTCTGAAAATTCGGTATCGGCCGACAGTCGCGCAGCCGAGCGGGCATAGGAAAAGAGCGCGATACTCAGCGACAGACAGAGAATTATCAGAAAGATTTCCAACCGTCGGAACAAACTACCCTACCCCGCTCACAAGGACATTGCGGTGACCGCGTTGCGATCCTGCGGGCTTCTCTTGTCAGCATAGCTGAACGAGCTTGTATTTCGCCCACGACTACCACCTATAGGTAGAAACGAATCATCTGCCAATGTCTTTTTCCGTCTGCTCGGTCTCGAACCCCTTGTGATGGGCCCGTTCTTCAACTGGTTTAAAGGCAGTTTGATCAATCGCCAAGGGCGCGGACAAATCTTGAATCAAGGGGCGCGAAGCACCCGGGTAATGCGCCGGGGTTTCTCTGTTCAGGCCGTCGGAATGGAACCGCCCGGGGGAACAAAGCCCCCGGCGGAGCGGTTTCCCCTTTGACCCAACAAAGGAGAGTTAAGATGTCTTTAAAGACCCACTTCCTGACCGCCCTCGCCCCCATAGCCTTCGCATTGCCCGTGATGGCCGAACAACACATGCAGCCTGTCGCCTCCGCATTGGTGGATGGACAGGACGGCGCCATTGCCGGCAGCGTGACACTGAACGACACCGCCTCCGGCAGCATGCTTGTCACGCTGAACATCAATGGCGTGCCCGCAGGGGAGCACGCCGTCCATCTGCATGAAACAGGCGATTGTTCCGCGGCTGATTACAAATCCGCCGGCGGCCACATCGCGGGTGACAGTGAACATGGCGTGCTTTCGGCCAACGGCCCGCACCCCGGCGACATGCCGAACATGACCGTCGGGGATGACGGTGTGCTCAAAGGCGAAGTATTCCTGAGCGCGCTCGAAGTCGATACGATAATCATGGATGACGATAGCGCGGCGTTCATTATCCACGAAGGCGCGGATGACTATACATCCCAGCCCGCGGGTGACGCGGGTGCGCGGATCGCATGCGGTGTTTTCCAGAAGGAAGGCTGACACCGCCCCGTAGACCAAGTTTGAGAAGGCAGGCCCCCGGGGGGTCTGCCTTTTTTGCGGCTAGCCCTGGTTCGGTACAGTCGGTAACCGGAGCGTGAAGGTGGTGATGCCTCCTTCACAGGTGAGCCCGATATCCCCGTCATGGGCGATGGTAATGGCCGATGCGATATGCAACCCAAGGCCCAGCCCCTCGTCCGAAACCCCCACTCCCCGCTCGAACGGATCGAACAAGGTCTCGCGCATTTCTTCCGGGATCGGCGTGCCGTGGTTCGATATGGCAATGATCACTTCGCAATCCCGCAATTCGCAGTTCACATCGACGGCAGTGCCCGGATCGGCATGGCGTACCGCGTTCGACAGCAGGTTGGAAACGGCCTGCGCGATACGGGGCGCATCGCATTTCACCGGCTCGTCCAGATCCATCTGCATCGTGATCTCGCATTCGGGTGTCGCCGCGCGGGTTTCTTCCACCACGTTGGTGATTGCCTCGGCGAGCGGTGCGTCCTCGGTCGGAGTGACCTGAATGCCACCCCCCAGCCGCGCCTTGGCGTGGAGCATGATATTGTCGATCAGATCGCTCATCCGGTGAAGCGCGGCCCGCATCAGCGGCAATACCTTGGCTCCGCGCTCCGAAACCGTTTCCTGCTGCAACTGGCGCAGCCCGGCGTTCAGCGCCGCGACGGGATTTCGCAAATCATGGCCCAGCACCGCCACGAATTCTTCCTGAATCCGGGCGAGTTCGCGTTCCTTCTCCACCTCGCGGTCCCGGGCTTCCAACTGCTCCTCTGTTTCGAGGCTGCGCCCGATAATGTCGGCAAACATCTCCAGCATCGCCACGGCCCGCGGGTTCCTGACATTGCGCGGATCGGTATCGAGCGTGCAGAGCGTACCGAAGAAACTGCCGTCGCTGCGGCGGATCGGGACGGAGGCGTAGCTCGAAATGCCGAACTTCAGGGCGATGGGGTGATCCTTGTAGACCTCGTCAGTGGCCACATCATCGAACATGATCATTTCCGAGGTTTCGCGCACGGACTGGCAAAAGGTGGACTGAATCGAAAGCTCGTCCCCCGCGCGCAGGCCAAAGTTGACCTCATCCACGGTCCGGCAGGCGACCCAGCGATCCGCCGTCACACGTGCGACAGCCGCAAAACGCATGTCGGTGGCGAGCATCACCGTTTCGAGGATCGTCCCCACCAGTTCACTGCCAGTCAGGATTTCAATGTCGTTCTGGAAGTCATGTGACTTGGCCAGAAACGCCGCATGATCCTGCAGTGTACCGCCCTGCTGATCCGCATCACTCATTCTCAATACCTTCGTTGAATTCGATAACAACACAAACCTGCCAACCTTAGCCACTGCCTGCCGGAAGTTGCCATCACAAAGGTGCTTTTTCATTGCAGCTAAGGGGGGCTTGTCAACACGCGGGCCAACCGAAAGGCCCGATCGGCGGAGAATCGCAGGTTCAAGGGATGGGAATGCGCTTCGAAGAGGAGGCGGGCATCAGTCTGCCACTCCTGCCGCTCAGTGGGTCCACGCCCCACGGCGACCGGTCGCGAAATTCTCGCCGTAGCCGCCCGCGCGGATGTTCGCCTTGCGCCGGTTGGGCAGACGCACCTGCGCATCGATGCCATTTTCGCGCGCGTATTCTTCCGCTTCTTCGCGGGTATCGAACTGCAAGCGAACCTGGCTCTGTGTATCGTCGGAGGAGGTCCACCCCATCAGCGGGTCCACGTCCCGCGGTGACTGGGGCAGGAATTCCAGCAGCCAGACACGCGTTTTCGCGGTGCCGGAGGACATTGCCGTCTTGGCAGGCTGATAGATACGTGCGCGCATTGTCGGACTCCGTCGATTGCGCGGCATTTATCCGCGATTTGCGCTGCGGGGGCAAGCGGGACCGGGCGCATTTATAAGGTAAGCTCTGGCAATGCCGCGCTGCAGCGCTAATCTGCAAATTTGCTAGCTCATGAGTCTCCCATGCCCCCCATGTCTCCTTTTGACCTGCTCAATTTCAACCTGCGTCTCACCGCGCTCATCGTGGATACGCAGACGGTGATGGCCCTGCGCATCTGGGGCATGTCCGGCGCTCTGCCTCAGCGGCCCGGTGAAAATCTGCGGATGGTGCAGGAAAAGGGCCCCGCGATGCTCAAGGCGTTCTCCGCCGGGTCCGCTGCGCTGATGGCCGGCAAGCGCCCCGATCAGGTGGTGGACGCCGCTCTCGCCCCGTTGAGCCGCAAGGTAAGGTACAACCGGAAGCGGCTGCTGCGCTGAATTCGGGGATCGGCGTTCTCCTTTCGCCCACGCCCCCTTGAACAACGGGCCGCAGATGGCACCTATAGGGGGTCGCCCGAAGGAGCCTTCATCCATGCCCTACGCCCATTCCGACCGGTCGGAAACCATGCCCGTGCTTGCGAACCCCGCGCCCGATGTGCGCAACCGGCCCAAGCTGGAGGGCGGGAAGAAGTTCAACCTCGTGACGGAGTTCGAGGCGGCGGGCGATCAGCCCACCGCGATCGAGGAATTGTCCGAAGGGGTCGTTTCCGGCGAACGGGATCAGGTACTGCTGGGGGCCACCGGCACGGGCAAGACCTTTACCATGGCGAAGATCATCGAAAAGACCCAGCGCCCGGCCATCATCCTTGCGCCCAACAAGACGCTGGCCGCCCAGCTTTATGGCGAGTTCAAGGGCTTCTTCCCCGACAACGCCGTCGAATATTTCGTCAGCTACTACGACTATTATCAGCCCGAAGCCTATGTCGCGCGGTCAGACACCTATATCGAAAAGGAAAGCCAGATCAACGAACAGATCGACCGGATGCGCCACTCCGCCACCCGGGCGCTTCTGGAGCGGGACGACGTGATCATCGTGGCCTCGGTTTCCTGCATCTACGGCATCGGTTCGGTGGAGACCTATGGTGCCATGACACAGGACCTGAAAGTCGGCGGCTCCTACGATCAACGGCGGGTCATCGCGGATCTCGTGGCCCAGCAATACAAGCGGAACGATGCGGCGTTCCAGCGCGGCAGCTTCCGGGTGCGCGGCGACAGTCTGGAGATTTTTCCCGCCCACCTCGAAGACCGGGCATGGCGGCTTTCCTTCTTCGGGGAGGAGCTGGAAAGCATCACCGAATTCGATCCGCTCACCGGCGAAAAGACAGGTGCCTTCGATCAGATCCGTGTCTATGCCAACAGCCACTACGTGACGCCGAAGCCTACGATGCAGCAGGCCATCATCGGCATCAAGAAAGAGCTGCGCAGCCGGCTCGATCAGCTTGTCGGTGAAGGCAAACTGCTGGAAGCACAGCGGCTCGAACAGCGCACCAACTTCGATCTGGAGATGTTGGAGGCGACCGGCGTCTGCAACGGCATCGAAAACTATTCACGCTACCTGACGGGCCGCGCCCCCGGCGAGCCGCCCCCCACCCTTTTTGAATTCATCCCCGACAACGCCA
>NZ_LWGH01000962.1:0-230 GCF_001635395.1 Sulfitobacter sp. HI0129
CGGGGTTCATCTTCGTGATCGCGGTCTGGGTCTGGCGGACGCCGGAAATCGCGCCCTCGACGGATCAGCGCTATTCCAGCTCGGAACGCTTCCGCGCGGCATGGGAAAGCTGGCCCGCCGTGCTGCTTTTCATCCTGATCATCGGGGGCATCTACGGCGGTATCTTCACCGCAACAGAAGCTGCCGCCGTCTGCGTGGTGTCGGCGGCGATCATCGGCTTTGTGCAGCGC
>NZ_LWGH01000963.1:0-227 GCF_001635395.1 Sulfitobacter sp. HI0129
GCGGGATCACCACCGAAGCGAACAGGATGATGAAGGCGATGCCCCATGATCCATATTCGGCAAGCTCCACCGCGCCCCCGATGATCGTGCTTTCTTCTTTCACGAAAAGGGTCTGTGTGCGCAGCATCGGGTAGGCATTGGCGGGCACATAGCAAATCACGCCCATCAGCCAGTAGGCCCAGACGCGCTGCAGGCTATCGGTATCCCGCGAAACCAGCGTGTTGCCG
>NZ_LWGH01000964.1:0-668 GCF_001635395.1 Sulfitobacter sp. HI0129
AATTTGCCCGCGAAGCCGACGTCGTATGAAATCGCCACATCCATACGCCCGGTGGTCAGCGCGTCGGCGATATCGGTAAACCTTCCCTCACGCCCCTCGATGCGCAGATCGGTAAAACGGCTTTTCAATCGGTCGAGGGCGGGCGCCAGATACCATGGCGCGATGTCCTCGAAACACCCCAGCACGAAGGGCGTCGCAGCCGCATCCTCCTGTTCGATCCGGCTGGCCAGTTCCAGCACCCCCCGCGCCTTGGCGAGAACGCGGTGGCCGAACGGTGTGATCTCGATCGCGGCGCCCTTCCCGCGCAGGAAGATGGGCTGGCCCAGTCGCCGTTCTACCCGGGTGATGGCAACGGACAAAGACGGCTGCGACACGTGCAACAGCTGGGCCGCGCGGGTCAGGCTTTTCGTATCGGCGACCCCGACGAGGTATTCGTATTGGCGCAGAGTTATATATAGCATCACACTAATAATATTATCGTTAGATATTATTAGACGTTAAATCCTACCTCCCGTATCACCGGTGGCAAAGGAGGATCCAGCCCATGCATGCACTTCTCAGTCAGGACCACATCGACAGTTTCCAGCGCGACGGCGTCGTTCTGATCAAGGGCCTGTTCGCCGATCACGTGGATACCATCCGCAACGGGATAGAGCGGAACATGCACG
>NZ_LWGH01000965.1:0-211 GCF_001635395.1 Sulfitobacter sp. HI0129
GGGTAGTGGCAGGCTGGTCACCGATCCGACCTGTTGCGCAAAGGTGGGCAGGGCGGGGGACAGCATCAGGGTCAGCGCGAGAAACACGCCGTGAAATCGGAAAGGGAACATGGGATGCCTGCGGGATCGGGTCAAATTGCTCATTTTGCCGCGCGGGGTTCTTGTGCCTCGTCGCTGCTTGCCCCACCATGCACCGCAACAGGCTGAACGC
>NZ_LWGH01000966.1:0-307 GCF_001635395.1 Sulfitobacter sp. HI0129
GCCATTTCCGCGTCGGATGAAGACATTCGCACCGCCGAACTGGTCAAGATCGAATCCGCGGTGAACACCTTGCCGATTTTTTCGGGCTACGACAGCGACCGGCTGACCACCATGGGCAAGACGGTCTTCGATCTCTTCGAGCAGGAAGACGGGTTGGACGCGCTGTTCGGCCTGATCCGCGAATATTTACCGGAACGCCTGTTCGAAACCGCCTACGCCCTCGCCTGCGACGTGGCAGCCGCAGATGGCCGCATACGTGAAGCCGAATTGCGCCTGCTGGAGGAAATCCGCTACGAGCTGAACCTCG
>NZ_LWGH01000967.1:0-423 GCF_001635395.1 Sulfitobacter sp. HI0129
CGGCCGCGGATGCCGCCGCCGCGATGGGATTCACGCTTCAGGTGGTGGAGCCGCATCTGAACGGCCCGCTGGGCGACATGCCCGCGCTGGTCCGCACGGCGGGCGAGGACGCGCCCGTGGTGATCTGCGGGCAGGGGGTCGCCCCCGCGGGCGCCAGCATCGATCACTACCGCGCCGAGGGGCTGGAGCGGATCCCCGGATCCGGTCTGCTGGCAACGGTAGTGCCCGGGTCTTTCGACGCATGGATGCTAATTCTGCACGATCATGGGCGGCTGCCCCTGCGTGACGTTCTGGAACCCGCAATCCATTATGCGCGCCACGGCCATCCCATGCTGCCGCGTGTTGCCGCCACGATCGCGGGGCTGGCTGATTTCTTCAGGGATGAATGGCCCACGTCGTATGAGACCTGGTTGCCCGGGGGCC
>NZ_LWGH01000968.1:0-6897 GCF_001635395.1 Sulfitobacter sp. HI0129
GGCCTATTTCGACGCGATTCCGCGCAGCTGGGGCATGGCGCCGTCCGACCCTTATCCGGATCCCGTCGTGGAGCTTTCGGAAGGGCGGGCGCGGGCGCTCGAAATCTATGAAGGCCGGGACTTTTAAATTGTTTATCCGGGGCACGCGGGTAGTATCGCTGCGCCTCATCGAAAAATCAAAATGACGCCAACGGGAGCGCACATGATCTTCACCACCACGGACGGGCAGGACAACCTGCCGCGCTATTTTCCGCAGGTCTTTGCCAAGTCGAAAGACCTGCAAAACGGGCGGGTGGATTTCGTTCTGCGCGACGGGCGCGTGTTTCGCGCCGAAGGGGCCCGGCCCGGCCCGGTGGCGGAATTGCGCATCCACAACGACGATCTGTTTGCCCGGCTGATCCGCGAAGGTGATCTGGGCTTCTGCGATGCCTATCTGGACGAATGGTGGTCCACGCCGGATCTGCAGGCGTTCATGGATCTCGTTCATGCGGGCAACGAAGAGATCTACGACGGTTTTCCCGGCATGGGATTGGTGCGCACTTTCGAACGGTTCCGCTTCTGGTTGCAGCGCAACCACAAGGCACAGGCCCGCAAGAACATCAGCTACCATTACGATCTGGGCAATGATTTCTATGGGCTGTGGCTCGACGATACGATGACCTATTCCAGCGCGCTTTTCGATGAAGGCGCACAGCTTTCGCTGGAGGCGGCGCAGACCGCCAAATATGCCTCCATGGTGGATCAGATGGGTGCGCAGCCCGGCGATCACGTGCTGGAGATCGGCTGCGGCTGGGGCGGTTTCGCGGAATATGCCGCGAAGGAGCGCGGGCTGAAGGTAACGGCGCTCACGATCAGCGAAGAGCAGATCAAATACGCGCGCAACCGTATTGAAAAGGCAGGATTATCCGGACAGGTCGATTTCAAGCTGCAGGATTACCGCGACGAGCGTGGCAGCTATGACGGCATCGCCAGCATCGAGATGTTCGAAGCCGTGGGAGAGAAATACTGGCCCGCCTATTTCGACACGCTGCGCGAGCGGCTGAAACCCGGCAAGGCGGCGACGCTGCAGATCATCACCGTGCAGGACCGCCGCTGGCAGGTCTACAAGCGCGGTGTGGATTTCATCCAAAAATACATCTTTCCGGGCGGCATGTTGCCCAGCCCCTCGGCGCTTCGCTCACAGGTGACGCGCGCGGGCCTTGTGGTCGACCGGTCGATCGAATTCGGCAAGAGCTATGACATCACCCTGCGGCGCTGGCATGAAACCTTCAATGACCGCTGGGACCAGATCGCGGCCTTGGGCTTCGATGACCGTTTCCGCCGGATGTGGAATTTTTACCTCACTTCCTGTGCTGCGACATTTGACAGTGGAAACTGCGATGTGACGCAGATTACGGTAAGGCGGCCCGTCTGAGGGCTGCTACCGAAGGATCTGCCCCATGCCTACAGCCGCTCGTCTGGTCGCAGCGCTCTGTCTGGCGGTGCTGGCTTACGTGGTTTCCGGGATGGTCATGCCGCTCATGCCGGAGAATACCGATTTCGGGTATTTCATTCCCATCAACATCGGTCTCGGCCTTCTCGTCGGTTGGGTCGCCATGGGCAAACGCGCGGGCCGGGGGACCACGGCGGCGATCAACAATGGTCTGACGGGGGTGTTTCTGCTGATGCTCTGGGGGATCGGCGTTCAGGCCACGAACGAAATGGTGCGACTTGCCATGCGCAACCGTTACGACGGCCCCCTCGAAGCGCTGACCGCGATATTCGAGATCGGCGCGGAATATGCGCTGATCATCGCAACCGTACCGATCGGGGTGGTGCTTCTGATCGGGGCGGTGGTAAGCGGGCTCCTGACCGAATTCGCAGGAAACCGCTGGCGCTGATCACATGGCAAATCTCTTTTTCTACGGCACGCTGCGTCATTTGCCGCTGCTTGAAATCGTGTTGGGGCGGGGCCGGGAAACGCTTGACCTGACCCCGACGGCCCTGCCGGATCACGAGGTACGCGGGGTGGCCGAAGGCCCGTTTCCCACCATCGCGCCCCAGGCCGGTGCCCGGGCCCCCGGCGTGCTGCTGCGCGATCTGTCGCCCGAGGATATCGCGCGGCTCGATTTCTACGAAGGCAGCTTTGCCTATGATCTGGCGGTCGTGACACTCGAAAACGGATCGGAGGCGCAAGTCTATTTTCCGCAACCCGGTCTCTGGACGGCGGAGGAGCCTTGGTCGCTGGAGGATTGGGAGCGGGACTGGGGTGCGCTCAGCTGTCACGCCGCGCGCGAAGTCATGTCCTACATGGGCCACAAGGACCGCGAGACCGTCGCGCGCATGTTCCCGATGATCCGCGCACGCGCGGCGGCCAAGGTGAATGGTGCGCGTTCGAAACACGGCGCAAACACGCTGAAGGGCAGGGTGGATGTGGCGCGGGTCGACCGGGTCTATGCGAATTTCTTCGCGCTGGAGGAATGGCATCTGAGCCATGAAACCTTCGCCGGGGGCATGTCCGCCCCGGTGGAGCGGGCGGTTTTCATCGGAACGGATGCCGCGCTCGTCCTGCCCTACGATCCGGTGCGGGACAGGGTCCTGCTGGTCGAACAGATGCGCATGGGCCCGCTTGCCCGGCATGATCGTGCCGTCTGGCAATTGGAGCCGGTCGCGGGTCGTATCGACCCCGGAGAGACCGCAGAGGGGGCCGCGCGCCGCGAAGCGATGGAGGAGGCGGGCCTTGAACTGGGCCGGCTGGAACCCGTGGCAGAGGTCTATGCATCCCCAGGGTCGGCGACCGATTTTTTCCATATTTTCGTAGGTTTGGCGGATCTTCCTGATGCGGCGACCGGGGTTTCCGGTCTCGATGCCGAGCATGAGGATATCCGCTCCCATCTTCTGGATTTCGACGCGCTGATGGCGCTTTGCGACCGGCAGGAGGCCGCCAACGGCCCGCTGGTTATCGCCGCCTATTGGCTTGCACGGCACCGCGCACGCTTGAGGTCGGCGGGGGGGAACGCTACATCGGGATGAAATAACACTGGGGGCTGTCATGCACGTCGCGAAGGATCTGGCCGAGGCCATAGGAAACACGCCACTGATCAAACTGCGCAGAGCAAGCGAGGAGACAGGCTGCGAAATTCTGGGCAAGGCGGAATTCATGAACCCCGGCCAGTCGGTCAAGGACCGCGCGGCGCTCTATATCATTCAGGATGCGCTGGCGCGGGGTGAGTTGAAGCCGGGTGGCACCATCGTCGAAGGCACCGCCGGCAATACCGGGATCGGCCTTGCGCTTGTCGGGGCCTCCATGGGGTTCAAGACCGTCATCGTCATTCCCGAAACGCAGAGCCAGGAAAAGAAGGACATGCTGCGCCTTGCCGGGGCGGAACTCGTTCAGGTGCCTGCAGCGCCCTACCGCAACCCCAACAACTTCGTGCGCTATTCAGAACGGCTGGCCAAGGAGCTGGCCCAGACCACGAAAGAAGGCGTGATCTGGGCCAATCAATTCGACAACACCGCAAACCGGCAGGCCCATGTGGAAACCACCGGCCCCGAGATCTGGGAGCAGACCGGCGGCAAGGTCGATGGATTCTGCTGCGCCGTGGGCTCGGGCGGCACACTCGCCGGGGTGGCGATGGCCCTGCAGCCCAAGGGCGTGAAAATCGCGCTGGCCGATCCGGACGGGGCGGCGTTGCACAGCTATTACACCACCGGTGAGCTAGAGGCCGAAGGCGGCTCCATCGCCGAAGGCATCGGACAGGTCCGCATCACCAAGAACCTCGAAGGGTTCCGCCCGGATTACAGCTACAACATCCCCGATGAGGAGGCGTTGCCCATCGTTTTCGACCTGCTGGAGCATGAGGGCCTTTGCCTTGGCGCCTCTTCGGGCGTGAACGTGGCCGGTGCCATCCGCCTCGCGAAGGACCTTGGCCCCGGCCATACCATCGTGACAGTCCTGTGCGATTTCGGCACGCGTTACCAGTCGAAGCTTTTCAACCCCGATTTCCTGCGGGAAAAGGGATTGCCCACGCCTGACTGGCTGGACCGCGCCCCTGCCTCCATACCCGGCGTCTTCGAAGACGTATGAGACATATCATGACCCGTCTGATCGCGGCCCTTGGGCTGATCGTGGTGCTATGCACGGCGCCTGCGCTGGCGCAGGAGGTGCCGGGCGTCGATGAGGATCGTTGGGATACGCTTTCCAAACGCGCCGCCACCATGGTGGAGAACGAAACCGCCGAAGACCCCGCGCTGGAAGCCATGCGCAAGCGGCTTACCGAATATCGGGCGGAGTTCGAGGCCGCGAGCGGGCTGAACGCGAACCGCATCAAGATCCTGCGCGACCAGATCGCGGCGCTCGGCACCCCGGCGGAAGGGGAGCAGACCGATGCCGAACCGCCTGACGTGGCCTCCAAACGCGCGGAGCTGACCGCCGAACTGAACACGCTTCTCGCCCCGGTCCAGACGGCGGAGGCTGCCTTTCTGGAAGCCAACGGCCTGATCGAGCAGATCGATGCCATCCTGCGGGAAAGGCAGGCGGCGCGCTTGCTGCAACTGGGGCCATCGCCGTTCAATCCCATGCTCTGGGACGATGCGCTGGTTCATCTGCAGCGCGGGCTGCAGCTCATCTGGCAGACCGAGACACCGGCCACCGACCGCGCGGCAGACGATCTTCGCCAGAAGCTGCCGCTCATCTTCTTTGCCGCATTGCTGGGCCTCGTTCTGATCCTGCGGGGCCAAGTCTGGGCCACGATGATCGTGGGCCGCCTGCGCCGGAAGGGCGCGCGGGGCCTGGGCATCTGGCGCTTCGTGGTGTCGCTGCTGCGCATCCTGCTGCCCTATATCGGCATCGTAGCGCTGGCGCTTGCGGCTGATATGACCGGCTATTTCGGCCCCCGCGGCAGCGATCTGCTGGCGCTAATCCCTACCGTGGGCGCGCTGATGCTCGGGTTCCGCTGGGTGTCGGAGCGGGTCTTTTCCCGCGATGATGACGAGGCGCTGCTGCTGGTCGATCAGGGATCCCGGCAAAAGGGGCGCTTCTACGTCGGTGCGATCACTGCCGCCATCGTGATCGACGTGGTCCTGCGCACCGTGATGGAGTTTGCCACCAGTGACGAAGGCGCGCTGGCTGTCGTCACCTACCCGGTCACGCTGATCATCGCGTTTTCCCTGTTCCAGATTGGCCGTATTCTGCGCCACTACGCCGATCCCGCTCCTGCCGATACACCGGACGATACGCCGCGCGTGTCGACCTTCAGCCGGGTGGTGAACGGTCTGGGCCTCGGTGCCGTAGTCGTTGCCATCGCCGCGCCAGTGCTGAAGGCCATCGGGTACTTCAACGCCGGAGAGGCGATATTGCAGCCCTATGTGCTGACACTGGTACTGCTCGGGCTCGTGATGGCGTTGCAGCGGTTCAGCGCCGATGTCTATGGCGCGCTGACCGGGCAGGGGGCGGAGGCGCGGGACGCGCTGATGCCGGTGCTCTTCGGCATGTTGCTGCTGATGCTCGTCGCCCCGCTGCTGGCGCTGGCATGGGGGGCCCGGGTGAGCGACCTCGCGGAGCTTTGGGGGCAGTTCAGCCGGGGCTTCGCGATCGGCGAAACCCGTATTTCGCCCACCGATTTCCTCACCTTCGCGGTGATCTTCGCCCTCGGCTACATCCTGACCCGCGTGATCCAGAGCGCGCTGCGCAGCAATGTGCTGCCCAAGACCAAGATGGACATCGGCGGGCAGAACGCCATTGTTTCGGGTCTTGGCTACTTCGGTATCTTCCTTGCGGCGGTGCTGGCGATCACCGGGGCGGGGATCGACCTTTCCTCGCTCGCCATCGTCGCCGGTGCGCTTTCGGTGGGGATCGGTTTCGGCCTGCAGAACATCGTCAGCAACTTTGTCTCGGGTATCATCCTGCTGATCGAGCGGCCGATCTCCGAAGGAGACTGGATCGAGGTGGGCGGCCAGATGGGCTATGTCCGCGATATCTCGGTACGCTCCACCCGGATCGAGACCTTCGATCGCACGGACGTCATCGTGCCCAACGCCGATCTGGTCAGCGGAACGGTCACGAACTTCACCCGGGGCAACACCGTTGGCCGGGTCATCGTGCCCGTGGGGGTGGCCTATGGCACCGATACCCGCAAGGTGGATCGCATCCTGCGCGAGATCGCCGAAGCGCATCCCATGGTGCTCATGAATCCGCCGCCCACCGTTCTGCTGGTCAACTTCGGCGCGGACTCGCTGGAATTCGAGATTCGCGCGATCCTGCGGGATGTGAACTGGACGATGCCGGTCAAGAATGACCTCAACCATTCCATCGCCGAACGCTTCGTCGCCGAGGGGATCGAGATTCCCTTCGCGCAGCGTGACCTCTGGCTGCGCAACCCCGAGGTGCTGCAGGACGCCCTGCGCGCGCGTCAGGTCAGCGGGGAGGCCGCTGCAGATGCGCCATCCGCCCCCATCGCGGATGACGACAAGGCATGACCCGGCCCCTGTTCCGCGAAGACGCCTATCGGCGTGAGGCGCCCGCGCGCGTGGTCTCCCACACGCCCGAGGGGGGCATCGTGCTGGACGCGAGCCTCTTTTACCCGACGGGCGGGGGGCAGCCGGGCGACAGCGGGCGTCTCGACTGGGACAACTGCCGCCTGCCCATCGCGACCACGCTGCGCGGCCCGGGGGAGGACATCGTTCTGGTGCCCTCTGAGCCGGTGCCCATGCCCCCCGTGGGGGCCCATGTGGTGCAGACGCTGGACTGGGATCGCAGGCACCGGATGATGCGGGTGCATACCGCGCTGCATCTGCTCTCCGTGGTGCTGCCCTTCGGCGTGACGGGCGGCCAGATTTCCGGCACCTACGGGCGGCTCGATTTCGATATGCCGGGACCCCCTGAGGATGTGGCGGCGATCGAGGCGATGCTGAACGATC
>NZ_LWGH01000969.1:0-269 GCF_001635395.1 Sulfitobacter sp. HI0129
GTGGCGGCCAGCACCGCATAGGCCGCGATATAGACGGCGGAGCGCGCAGAGACCTGGATGGAGCGCGCATCCAGCAGTGCCTGTTCGGCGTCCAGCACATCCAGCGTGGTGCGCGCGCCCAGCGTCGCCTCCTCCCTCACGCCGCGAAAGGCAATCTCCGCCGCGCTTATCTGCCGGTCGGAGGCTTCGAGCTGCGCGCGGGCGGCGGCGTA
The DNA here is from genome assembly GCF_001635395.1 of Sulfitobacter sp. HI0129. NCBI lineage: Bacteria > Pseudomonadati > Pseudomonadota > Alphaproteobacteria > Rhodobacterales > Roseobacteraceae > Sulfitobacter > Sulfitobacter sp. HI0129. Next base: position 213 of record NZ_LWGH01000969.1, read on the forward strand.
ATCGGCATAGGCATTGCCCACCGATTGCTGCACGTTTTCACGCACCACATGCAGGTT
>NZ_LWGH01000970.1:0-384 GCF_001635395.1 Sulfitobacter sp. HI0129
CGCCGGTCGGATGCCGCCGGGCTGAAGCATCTGGCGGGGCATCTGGGCCTTCTGCTGGCAATGGGTGCCTATATCGGCTTCGGTGGCCCCTTCTGGCCCGTGCTGCTGCTGCCCTATGGCATCGTGCTGATGTTCCTCTTTACGCTCAGCCATGAATGTACCCATGCCACGCCCTTCGCCCGGCCCTGGATCAGCGACGTAGTGGGCCACGCGCTGTCGCTTCCCCTGCTTCTGCCCTTCACCTGGTTCCGGTATTTCCACCTCGCGCATCACAAATACACCAACGACCCGGAGCGCGATCCCGAGATTGCAGGCCATCCCCGGCCCACGACCTGGCGCGACTATCTGATCTACTTGTCCGGCTGGGGCTACTGGACCGGCAAC
>NZ_LWGH01000971.1:0-253 GCF_001635395.1 Sulfitobacter sp. HI0129
CACTCGCGGCTCAGCCTTACCCTCAGTCAATCTTTCAACTGAAGTTTCCTTGCCGGCCATCAGGTCTGAAACCGCCAACATGAAAGCATCCTTGTCGGCTGCTTGCATCGCTCCACGGGCACCTTCAAATCCGCAGTTCAACGCCGCCGCCGCTTGCCCTCTTCGAAGTGCGTCAGAGATTAACCTCGGCGTCCAGGATACAGGGTTCATACTGCCCTGGTTGCCAAGTTCACTCAACAGTATTGCGGTACAC
>NZ_LWGH01000972.1:0-374 GCF_001635395.1 Sulfitobacter sp. HI0129
CCGTGGGCGGCCTGAACCAGACGAAGATCTTCCGCCGCACCGACGGCGAACCGGAAGAGATCGGCAAGATCGAACATTCCGGCGTCGCGCCGCACGGTATCTGGCCCAGCCCTGACAACAGTCGCCTTTACGTGGTGCTGCAGAAATCCGATGCGGTCGACATCATCGACACCGCGACGAACGAGGTCATCAAGACCTTGAGCGTGGGGCAGGACCCGCAGGCCCTGATCTACGTGGCCAATGCCGCGCCGGGGGCCGAAGGGGCTAACCTTGGCGAGCAGGGTCTCGGAAACCGCGTGGAGAACATCGCGATTGAAGTGCGCGGGGCGGAAGGGGCCAGCGCCTCGGCCAATATCCGGCATGTCGCGGGGGTG
>NZ_LWGH01000973.1:0-206 GCF_001635395.1 Sulfitobacter sp. HI0129
AGGGTCTCAGGCAACTTGGCTTCGAGGACCTGTCGCACAAGATGATCTCGACCACGCTTCTGGGGCCGGACCTTGCCGTAGGTATCTACCAGACGGACCTCTACCGCGACGATCACCTCTATGTCGCGCCTTTCCGGTCCGTCGTGACCGTCAGGCGGGGCGAAGACCTGAAATGGCGCGCCGTGGCATCGGCGCACACCATCAAT
>NZ_LWGH01000974.1:0-365 GCF_001635395.1 Sulfitobacter sp. HI0129
CCACGATCACGGCAAGCCCGCTCACCAGTTCCCAGGGCAGTGGCGTGGTCCGCGGGTCGGGCAGGCTGGGCACGTCAGGNACCNGNAGCGCCGCGCCCGCTCCGAACAGGATCATCAGCGGCGCGGAAACCGGATCGCGGTGCGAGAACAATCGCGGCAGCCAACGCGCGGCGATCACGATCAGGCCCACCACCGCGAGGGCAATGTGGTAGGGCTCGAAGGCGAAAAGGGGATCATCGGTCATTGTGTCATTCCGGTCCACGCGGGTTCCCGACAGTGAGACCCTTCATCAGGGGATCTGTAGTGCGGCGCGCGATTGTCCACGCCGCACCGGCGGGCAGCAGATGCGCGCCCGGTTGACCCCG
>NZ_LWGH01000975.1:0-321 GCF_001635395.1 Sulfitobacter sp. HI0129
CTCCGAAGGCTTCCGGCAGATAGCCCAGTTTTATCCCTTTAATGCTTTTGTTTCCATCAAAGGCAAAAGGGGCATGGATCGAACTGCGATCTGCCGGATCCCCACCGTTGATGGCTGCCAGAACCAGCGCCGTGTCCTCGACACCCCGGCAAATGGGTCCCACCTTGTCGAGAGACCAGCAAAGTGCCATCGCCCCTGCCCGGCTGACGCGCCCAAAGGTAGGCCGCAGCCCGGTCGTGCCACATCGCTGCGAAGGCGATGTGATGGAACCAAGCGTTTCGGTTCCGATCGCAAAGCCGCAAAGCCCCGCCGCGGTGGCCG
>NZ_LWGH01000976.1:0-290 GCF_001635395.1 Sulfitobacter sp. HI0129
CTATCCGCACGAACTGTCGGGTGGGCAGCGCCAGCGTATCGGCATTGCGCGTGCGATATCCGTCGATCCGAAGGTCGTGGTGCTGGATGAGCCGGTGTCGGCGCTCGACGTGTCGATACAGGCGGGGGTTCTGAACCTGCTGCGCGATCTGCAGGAACGGCTGGGCGTTGCCTTTGTCTTCATCGCGCATGATCTGGGCGTGGTGCGCTATATCTCGCACCGGATCGGGGTGATGTACCTTGGCCAGATCGTCGAGACGGGGCCCGCGCAGCGGCTGTTCTCCGACCCGC
>NZ_LWGH01000977.1:0-280 GCF_001635395.1 Sulfitobacter sp. HI0129
TCTCTGTGCCGCGCTTATGCACGCGGGCTGGAACGCGCTCGTGAAGGGCGGGGCGGACAAGCGGGTGAACATGAGCGGCGTCATCATCGGCCATCTTCCCGCGTCCCTGCTGGCCTTGGCCGTCGCGCCTGCGCCCGACTTGGCGAGCTGGCCCTACCTGCTGGCGGGCATGGCCTGTCATTTCGGCTACCAGATATTCCTGCTCAATGCTTACCGGGCCGGTGATCTGAGCCAGGTCTACCCCATCGCCCGGGGCACGGCGCCGCTAATCGTGGCTGCG
>NZ_LWGH01000978.1:0-332 GCF_001635395.1 Sulfitobacter sp. HI0129
CAGCCCCGAAAGGCGTTATCCACATTGTCGTGATGCCGCTCCAGCCGGGTCCGCAGATCGCCTTCCTCATACTGGCGGCCCGCCTCACGGATAGCGGCCAGTCCATCCGGCTCGGTGAAAAAATGCGGCGCGATCAGCACAAGGCCCCGCACGCGCATATCCGAAACCGATCCCGCATAGATCGCGCAGATCGTGGCCCCGTCTGAATGGCCGAGCAGGATCGCATCTTCGATACCGAACCTGTCGAGCACCGGCCCCAGTACCTGCGTCGCCTCCCGCGTCATGTAATCGAGCGGGCGGGGCAGTTCGAAAGGGTCGGACCCGCCATAGCC
>NZ_LWGH01000979.1:0-5603 GCF_001635395.1 Sulfitobacter sp. HI0129
CGAAGGTCCCCGTGATGGATGTCCTTGCGAACAAAGACAGAGCCCCGGACGAATCCGGGGCCTTGCCGATGGGGTCTGTTAGGGGGGATCGGGGAGAGGGTCAAGGCATCTTTAGAACCTTGTTCTTTAGAAGCTTGTCTAGACTCATTCTCAGTGGCATTCATACATAGAGGAGTCTGTATGTCTTTCGAAAATCTCATAGGGATAGGTCTTTATACGCCAGTTGAGGCGCAGAGACTGCTTGGAGTCTCGGCTTCAAAAATTTCTCGATGGTTAAGAGGTCATGCAACGAACCAGAAGCAGTATCAGCCCCTCTGGGAACCAGAAGTAATGCTGAACGACGGGGCTGTGTACCTTAGCTTTCGTGACCTAATGGAAGTTCGCGCAGCAGATCAATTCATTAACGCTGGGGTAAGCCCTCAGACGATCCGCAAAGCGATAATTGAGGCCCGACAGGAACTTAACTTAGTCCACCCGCTATCCTCAACACGATTCCGAACCGACGGACGTACAATCTTCTTGGAGATCGCGGAGCAGGAGGCGGATCCCAAGTTATTTGATCTTTTCAAGAAGCAATATGCATTTTCAAAGATTATGGAACGTAGCCTCAAAGACGTCGAATTTGATGGTAGTGTTCCCGATCGATGGTGGATCTCTTCAAAGCGGTCAGGAATATTGGTCGATCCAGAGTATTCGTTTGGCCAGCCAATTGAGTGTGAGACAGCTATCCCAACTACAGTTCTTGCAAACGCTGCAAAGGCAGAGGGAAGTGTCGTAAAGGCAGCGCGAGCATGGAATGTCACTCCACGCCAAATTGAACGGGCCGTGCGATTTGAATCCACTTTGACGCAGAAAGCCGCTTGAAGGTCTTTTTCGATAATTGCACGTCGCCCACAATGGCGAAAACTCTTGCCGGCTTCCTTCACAATTCAGACACTGAAGTCTTGCATGCACGGGATCTCGGTCTGAACAAAGCAAAAGATGTCGATTGGATAAATCATCTAAATTCAACCGGCGACGACTGGCTTATGTTCACTGGCGATGCACGGATTAGAAGAAATCCCGCAGAAAGGGAGGCTTACCGCCGTGCAAAACTAAAGGGGGTCGTTTTGGCGGCGGCATATCAGAAAACGTCTATGAGTCGCTGTTGCGGGATAATTGTGGCAAAATGGCCAGAACTCATCGACTTCACGTCACGGATCGAGCCGCCATATCTAGTGGAACTCTCAATAAATTTATCGCCGAAATTTAAGATATTACCGATCTGAGCACTCGCATTTTGCTGCTTCAGTATCGAAGAAGGGCGGTACTATCTCGCGTTTCTGCAAATAGGCGCGCCATATTATCAATGCCAAATAGCTGACCCGCCTTCCGTTGCACAGGCGGAAGACTTAGCCGATTTTCAACTCAAAACCCTCCCAAAAGCAAAAAGGCCCCCGCTTTCGCGAGGGCCCTCCAATTCTCAAACCGAACCGCTGCTTACAGCCCGGTGCTCACGTCGATCGTGTTGCCTTCTTCCAGCGTCACATAGGCCTTCTTCACGTCTTTCCGCTTGCCCATCTGGCCGCGGAAACGCTTGACCTTGCCCTTGGTGATGGAGGTGTTGACCGCCTTCACCTTCACGCCAAAGAGCGCCTCTACGGCCTCCTTGATCTGGGGCTTGTTGCTGTCCATTGCCACTTCGAAGACAACGGCGTTCTGTTCGGACGCCATGGTTGCCTTTTCGGTGATGACCGGCTTGCGGATCACGTCGTAATGTTCGTGCTTGGCGCTCATTTCAGACGGGCCTCCAATGCTTCGATCCCCGCCTTCGTGATCACGAGCGTATCACGCTTGAGGATGTCATAGACGTTTGCGCCCATCGAAGGCAGAACATCCAGCCCCTCAATGTTGCGCGCGGCTTGGGCGAAACCCTCGTTGACCGAGGCCCCGTCGATGACCAGCGCACGCTTCCAGCCGAGGCTGGAAATCTGCTTGGCCAGCGCGGAGGTCTTGCCCTCTGCGTTCAGCTCATCGAGGATCACAAGGTTGCCCGACTTCGCCTTGGACGACAGCGCGTGGCGCAGGCCCAGCTTGCGGAACTTCTTGGTCAGCTCGTGGCCGTGGCTGCGCGGGGTCGGACCCTTGTAGATACCACCCTTGCGGAAGATCGGCGCGTTGCGGTCACCGTGGCGTGCGCCGCCGGTGCCCTTCTGGCGATAGATCTTCTTGGTCGAATAGGAGGTTTCCGAACGGGTCTTGACCTTGTGTGTGCCCTGCTGCGCGTTGTTACGCTGCCAGCGGACGACACGGTGCAGGATGTCGGCGCGCGGCTCGAGCCCGAAAAGCGCCTCGTCCAGGTCTACCGATCCGGCCTTCCCGCCATCCAGATTGATGACATCTAGTTTCATGCGTCACCTTCTTTCTTGTCTTCACCGGCGTCGGAGTTGTCCGTATCGGCACCCTCCTCCGCGATTTCGGCTTCGGCTGCCTTCAGCGCTTCCGCTTCCTGCGCGGCCTGCTCTTCGGCAAGGCGCTTGGCTTCTGCTTCGGCCTCTGCTGCAGCGGCTGCTGCGGCTTCCTCGGCGGCCTTCTGGGCTTCCTCGGCGGCGGATTTCAGCGCCGCGGGCAGGATCGCGTTCTCGGGGAACGGCTTCTTCACCGCGTCCTTGACAGTCACCCAGCCACCCTTGGAGCCGGGAACGGCACCCTTGACCATGATCAGGCCACGCGCGCTGTCGGTCTTGACGACCTCGAGGTTCTGCGTGGTGACACGGGCGGCACCCATGTGACCGGCCATCTTCTTACCTTTGAAGACCTTGCCGGGATCCTGACACTGGCCGGTGGAGCCGTGCGAACGGTGGCTGATCGACACACCATGCGATGCCCGCAGACCGCCGAAGTTATGGCGCTTCATCGCACCGGCAAAACCCTTACCGATGGATGTGCCCGCCACATCGACGTACTGACCTGCGAAGTAGTGATCAGCGATGATTTCCTCACCGACGTTCAGCATCGCATCCGCATCCACGCGGAACTCAGCGACCTTGCGCTTGGGTTCCACGGAAGCGGCGGCGAAATGGCCGCGCATCGCCTGGCTGGTCCGCTTGGCCTTGGCCGTACCGGCACCGAGCTGGACGGCGGTATAGCCATCACGCTCAGCAGTCCGCTGGGCCACGACCTGCAGCTTGTCGAGCTGGAGAACGGTGACGGGAACCTGACGCCCGTCTTCCATGAACAGCCGGGTCATCCCGACCTTTTTTGCAATAACGCCTGAGCGCAACATATCCGGTGCCCTCCTTACGACTGCAACTTGATCTCGACGTCCACACCAGCGGCGAGGTCGAGCTTCATCAGCGCGTCCACGGTCTGGGGCGTCGGATCGACGATGTCAAGCAGCCGCTTGTGCGTGCGGATCTCGAACTGGTCACGGGATTTCTTGTCCACGTGGGGACCACGCAGAACGGTGAACTTTTCGATCTTGTTGGGCAGCGGAATCGGGCCGCGGACGGAAGCGCCGGTGCGCTTTGCCGTATTGACGATTTCCTGTGTGGAGGAATCGAGCACCCGGTAATCGAACGCCTTCAGGCGAATACGGATGTTCTGGCTCTGAGCCATGTGCATATCCCTTGTTCTGGGATGTCAACGGATTGGAGGATGGCGCTCATCGCTCACCCTCATCGCGTCTTGGTATCAACCGAAACGGGGCGCGATCTGGCGCACCCCGAAGCAGTCGAGGGGCGTATAGGCGGAGTCGTTCCGGGTGGCAAGGGGGATCGGCGCGAAAAAGGGTGGGCGGACCCTTAGCCCAAAAAGAAAGAGAACGGCATGAAGAGCGCGAAGGAAAGCAGCATCAATATACCGGCGTGATAAGTATAGCCGTTCTTCTTCTTAAGGATGCGGCCCAGCACGATCTGGGAATCGATCATGCCCGAAAGCGCCTGTTTCTCGCTCGTCAGAATGGTCTCGAGGATCCCAGCACCCTCTTCCCGCCCAAGGAAAATCTTGCTTGGCCAATCATCCGCGTTGCTGATCCGGGGAAACAGGGCCAGTCCGGCGGTAAAGACGCTCGCGGCGGCAAGGCCCAAAGACACGAGATACGGAATGAGCGGCAGGATGGCCGGGTCCATCGATTTGCCAACCTCCAGCAGGTAGGCAATGAAGGCGACGCCGCCACCCGCCAGCAAGGTGGCCCGCCGGTCAGCCGCATCGATCCTCCCGGCCATGTAGAGCACGAATGGCGTCAGCAGGGATGCCGCGAGCTGTGCCGAAACGGCTTCTTCCTTCTGATCGCTCATACCTGCCTGCTTTGCTCCCATCCTGAAGTTATTCGCGTGGCCCCGCCATTGCTTGGCCATAAAAGCGACGGGAAGCTTTTAACGCAACTTCCAACCGCCAAAGCCTACCAAAATTTATCGAACTGCCCCCCCTTCCAAATGGCAAATCATCCCGGGGGTCCGGGGGCAGCGCCCCCGGCCTCGCCCGGCATCCAGCAACGCAAAAGGGCCACCCCCACTGGGGATGGCCCTCTTTCTGTCTGACAGGCGGTAGGCCCTTAGGGCTTACTCGGTGATCTTGCTCACAACGCCGGCGCCCACGGTGCGGCCACCTTCGCGGATGGCGAAGCGCAGACCGTCTTCCATCGCGATCGGCGCGATCAGTTCCACGTCGAACTGCAGGTTGTCACCCGGCATCACCATCTCGGTGCCTTCGGGCAGCTGAACCGTGCCGGTCACATCCGTAGTGCGGAAGTAGAACTGCGGGCGGTAGTTGGCGAAGAACGGCGTGTGACGGCCACCCTCTTCCTTGGTCAGGATATAGGCCTCGGCAGTGAACTTGGTGTGGGGCTTCACGGAGCCGGGCTTGCACAGCACCTGGCCACGCTCGACGCCTTCACGGTCGATACCGCGCAGCAGCGCGCCGATGTTGTCGCCCGCTTCACCACGGTCCAGCAGCTTGCGGAACATCTCGACGCCCGTGCAGGTCGTCTTCTTGGTGTCGCGGATGCCGACGATCTCGATCTCGTCGCCCACGTTGATCACGCCACGCTCGACGCGGCCCGTCACAACCGTGCCACGGCCGGAGATCGAGAACACGTCCTCGACCGGCATCAGGAAGGGCTGGTCCACGGCGCGCTCGGGCGTCGGGATGTAGTTGTCGACCTCTTCCATCAGCTTGCGGATGGAGTTTTCACCGATCTCGGGGTTCTCGCCGTTCATCGCCGCCAGCGCGGAGCCGGGAATCACGGGAATGTCGTCGCCGGGGTACTCATAGGAGGACAGCAGCTCGCGGATCTCCATCTCCACCAGCTCGAGCAGTTCCTCGTCGTCCACCTGGTCGACCTTGTTCATGTAGACGACCATCGCCGGGATGCCGACCTGACGGCCCAGCAGGATGTGCTCGCGGGTCTGGGGCATCGGGCCGTCGGCCGCGTTCACCACCAGGATCGCGCCGTCCATCTGCGCCGCACCGGTGATCATGTTCTTCACGTAGTCGGCGTGGCCGGGGCAGTCCACATGCGCGTAGTGGCGTGCTTCGGTCTCGTATTCCACGTGCGCGGTGGAGATCGTGATGCCGCGGGCCTTCTCTTCGGGCGCGCCGTCGATCTGGTCGTAGGCGCGGAA
>NZ_LWGH01000980.1:0-441 GCF_001635395.1 Sulfitobacter sp. HI0129
TGCCCGCCGAGGTCGGCGTGAACCAATGCAGCCGTGGCCCCGAAACGTGCCAGCGCGTCAGGCAGGGTCTGGTTGACATCGCCGAGGATCAGCATGTCATCGGGCGGTGTACTGTCGGGATGCGAGGCGACGGCACGTTCGAACACATGGATCTGCCGGTTTGGCAAGATCTCCCGCAGGTGATGATAGGTCCGCCCGTTCCCGAGGCCCAGCTCGAACACGGGGCCGTGCGAATCCGCGATCAGTCGCGCCGCGGCATCGAGACAGGCGCGCTGCGAAACCATGCGGTCGATGAAAAGGTCCAGTCGGCTCATCGCGGTATCCTTCCTGCGGGTTCGTCCCTTCTGCACCATCGCACCGGGAATGTGTAGATGCAGGCGGGTTTCGTGACACTGGACGCTGCGCCGCAAATGGGCTTCACTCCCGGCAATGCCACGCGCG
>NZ_LWGH01000981.1:0-250 GCF_001635395.1 Sulfitobacter sp. HI0129
GGCAAGGTGCTGGACGTGCCGGCCATCATGGGCATCGGCGGCTCGCTGATCTATTTCGTCGACCGCTACTACGATACCTCGCCCTACAACTGGGAATATGACTGGATCGCCACGTCAAAGCCCGACGGCGTGGGGTTCTACTACCTCGATCACCTGACGCATAACGTCTTCAAGGGAAACATGGACAAGTGGTTCAAGTTCTACGGGGATCTGTTCAACTTCAAGGAAATCCGCTTCTTCGACATCGAGG
>NZ_LWGH01000982.1:0-385 GCF_001635395.1 Sulfitobacter sp. HI0129
CGCCCCTCTCGATCCGCGCTTTTCCTTCGACAATTTCGTCGTCGGCAAACCCAACGAACTAGCCATGCCGCCGCCCGCCGGGTGGCCGAAGGTGGGCCGGTCACATTCAACCCGCTGTTCCTTTATGGTGGTGTCGGCCTCGGCAAGACACACCTGATGCATGCGATCGCTCGTGAACTGGGCCAGCGGCAACCGGAAATGAACGTGCTCTATCTTTCCGCCGAGCAGTTCATGTACCGTTTCGTGCAGGCCCTGCGCGATCGGACGATCATGGATTTCAAGGAGCTTTTCCGCTCCGTCGACGTGTTGATGGTGGATGATCTGCAATTCATCGCGGGCAAGGACAGCACGCAGGAAGAATTCTTCCACACCTTCAACGCGCTGG
>NZ_LWGH01000983.1:0-223 GCF_001635395.1 Sulfitobacter sp. HI0129
GCGGCCCGGAGCGTGACAGCGCCGGGGTCGACCCCGACGGGGACGGGTTTGCCTGCGCATGGGATCCGGCACCCTACCGGCGCGCGGCACGGGGCTGACGCCTGTTGTCACTGCCCGGGATCGTAGAGCGACCGTCCCCCAATCATGGCCCCCGGCGGGACGGTTTGCGCCCCGTCTTCATTGTCATCCATCATACTGCCATGGCCTGCGCCGCTTCGGCGCT
>NZ_LWGH01000984.1:0-260 GCF_001635395.1 Sulfitobacter sp. HI0129
GAAATCGTGAACACGCTGGGCGCCTGGGTCGCGTGCCATGGGCTGCGCCAGTTCCGGTTGGCGGAAACCGAGAAATATCCCCATGTAACCTTCTTCCTGAACGGGGGCGAGGAAGCGGCGGCGACCGGAGAAGACCGCCACATGCCGAAATCCCCGGATGTGGCGACCTATGACCTGAAGCCAGAAATGTCGGCCGACGAAGTCACCGACAGGCTGGTTGCGGCGATCCGCGACGGCTACGACCTGATCGTGGTCAACTA
>NZ_LWGH01000985.1:0-400 GCF_001635395.1 Sulfitobacter sp. HI0129
ATGCAGGCATCGTTCACGATATAGGTCATTCAATCATCCCTGTCGGCGTAAGTGTCGGGTGATGCGGTCGGTGACACGGGCCGTACCACAGCGGCCTAGCTAGCCCTTGCGGCGGGATCATTCAAGGCGACGGCCGCGCGAAAGATCAAACTGCCTGCGATCCTTCTTGGTGGGCCGTCCCCGTCCTTCGAATGCGGGATTTTCCGAAGCAACGTCCCTGCGGGGCCCGGCGGGCGGGGAACGATCGACATACAGCGCCTGCGCCTCGGGGGCCGGGCCGCGACGTTCCGCCAGCGCCGATATCTCGATCACCCGGACCCTTTCGCCCTGGGTAAAGCTCAGGACATCCCCCGGCGCGATGCAAAAAGACGGCTTGCGCACGATCTGGCCGTTCACGCGC
>NZ_LWGH01000986.1:0-298 GCF_001635395.1 Sulfitobacter sp. HI0129
TCCGCGTCAGCTCTATCTCGGCGAGACGCAGCGCGATTACGTGGATATCGAAAACCGCTGATCTGCGCACGACTTANACGAACGCCGCCCTTCGGGGCGGCGTTTTACGTTTCTATATCCCGGGACCAAGCCGAATCACGTAAGGGCGAGCGTTTTGCGTGTAGGATCAACACTCTCTGAGCGCAGTGATTGTTTCAGACAGCCTCCCGGCTTTGCGGAACGAGACCGCGCAAACGTGGCAATTTGCGGGCATTGTTTCGGGCCATACCACAATGAAGGGCCTCGCCTTGACCCGTCG
>NZ_LWGH01000987.1:0-404 GCF_001635395.1 Sulfitobacter sp. HI0129
CGGCTCGAACGGTATCGCGCAGGCGAGAAGTTCGGCCCCAACACGATGCTGATGGCCCCGCGCGCCAAGAATTTGTCCGACGAGGACATTCTGGACGTCGCGACCTTCATCACGACTTTGGAATGACCCCGCACCAAGACGGGGCCGGTCCAGGCCGTTACCTATAAAGCAGATCCTTTCCCGATGATCCCGTATCGGAGGGGCCGGATAAACAATTCTTCAAGGGAGGAACACATGAAGATTTCACACAGATCACTCGCTTTCGCGATGGGGATCAGTTCGATGGTGGGTGTCGTACCGGCGCTTGCCCAGAACACATCGAGCCTGAGCCACGAGGTGGTGCTCGAAGGGTTGGAAAACCCATGGGACGTTGCGCTTCGCGCTGACGGCACCATGCTTTTCAC
>NZ_LWGH01000988.1:0-3708 GCF_001635395.1 Sulfitobacter sp. HI0129
TCCGGGTTCTCGGCCTTGTAGGCCGCCAGCTCGTTGATCACATCTGTCGGCTCGTAAGGCAACAGCAGCTTGGTCACGTCCATCGCACGTTTCTGCAATACCTTCAGCGAGGGGCCGACGCCACAGGCAATGGCGAACTTGATCAGCGTCTGCAGTTTCGCGGGGCCCGCGATGCCGATGTGAATGGGCAGGTCGATGCCTGCGAACTTCAGGCTGTCGGCCCATTCGATGATCGGCTGCGCCTCGAAGGCGAACTGGGTGGCGATGGCCATCTTGGCATCGGTGCGTTCGGAAAAGCCCTGCTTCCACTTCAACGCGTCGTCGACCCGCAGGCGGGTGCCGTCGGTATCGATGTCGCGGTTCCCCTCGGGGTGCCCGGCCACATGCAGCCGCTCGAACCCGTGCTTGTCGAAGAGGCCCGTTTCCATGAGCTGCATGGAATCCTCGAAATCGCCGTGGGGCGTGGCCACGCCGCCGGCCAGCAGCAGGGCCTGGCGCACATCCGCTTCGCCCTGATACATGGCGATCCAGTTTTCCAGCGTGGCGCGGTCCTTGATGATACGCGCCGGGAAATGCGGCATGACCTTGTAGCCATCCGCGTTGAGGCGTTTTGCGGTGGCGACCATGTCCTCGATCGGCGTGCCCTCGATATGGGCGATATAGACGCGGGTGCCTTCGGGCAGCAGATCGCGGAAATTGTCGACCTTTTCGGCGGTGCGGGGCATCACCTCGATCGAGTAATCCTTGAGGAAGGCCTCTACCGCGGCGGTGGGGGCCTCGGGCGCGGGGGTTTCCTTGCGGCGGAAGTTGAGCAAAGACATGATGTTATCCCTGAATGTGGTCATCGGGCCTTCAGGCCCATCCGTCGTTTTCGATCAGTTTGCGAATGCGGTCGCGGTCGTATTCGGCCTCGATGCGGGACACTTCCGCATCGGCCACGGCTGCGTCGTCGGTGCCCGGTACCTCGACCGGCTCGGCCTTGCGCCATTCGGCGAGATAGGCATCGCTGTCGCGGGCGTTCACCTTCATGGCGGCACGGTCGATGGCCTGTTCGAACCGTTCGGGCAAGGCGCGCTTGGTGCCCCGGCGGCCCTTGCCGACGATGACCTGCGCGGGAATGTCGCGCCAGTAGACGATTGTAACTTCGGGCATGGATGATTCCCCGTTCGCGCCGTTTGGCCCTGTCTAAGTGAAGCACCGTTCCCCCCGGTGCCGGTTTTCGACGAAACGGGGTACGGTAACGACTTGGGGTCGTTTTCGCACAATGGTGCGGGGAAGGGCAGACCCCCTGTCGCGAAACCCGGCTGCGACAACTCGCGACGCTTGCGTGAAAGCCCCTGAACCATTACCTTGAAGCCAACTCGATATGAAAGGCGCGAACCATGGCGCCAAAGCGTCCCAGAGGTGCGGGCGCGCTCGACTTCACAACGGCTCTGAGCCCCGCGCCAGTTCCGTCCGGATCGAAAGAGCTTTACGCAGCCCTGGATCTGGGCACTAACAGCTGCCGCATGTTGATCGCCCAGCCTAGGGGCAGCGGTTTCCATGTGGTCGACAGTTTTTCCAAGTCCGTCCAGTTGGGGGCGGGGCTGGAAAAGACCGGGCGCCTGTCGCGCGGATCGATGGCGCGCACCATACAGGCACTGCGCATCTGTCAGCAGAAATTGCGGCGTAACAAGGTCAGACGCATGCGGCTGGTCGCCACCGAAGCCTGCCGCCGTGCGTTGAACGGGGCCGATTTCATGCAGCGGATCCAGCGTGAAACGGGCCTGCGGCTCGATATCATCAAGCCCGAGGAAGAGGCGCGGCTCGCGGTCATCTCCTGCGCGCCCCTCGTCAGCCAAAAGACGGAAAACCTGCTGGTGGTCGACATCGGCGGCGGCTCGACGGAGCTTGTCTGGATCGACATCCGGCATGTGCCCAAGGCGGACCGCGCGCAATCCATCATGCGGCTGCATACCGGGTTCAAGCAGGCGGTATCGGACATTCCGGCGGCCAAGGTGGTGGACTGGATTTCGGTCCCCCTCGGGGTTGCTACCTTGCGTGACCAGTTTTCCGACGTAGAGGACGACGCCGCGCGCTTTGCCTTGATGAGCTGGTTTTTCGAAGAGAACCTCGCCGATTTCACACCCTATCAGTCGGCCCAGCCGCAGGAGCGGTTCCAGATCGTCGGCACCTCCGGCACCGTGACGACCGTCGCGGCGAGCCATCTGGGGCTGAAGCGCTATGACAGGACCAAGGTGGACGGGCTGCGCATGACCAGCGCGCAGATCGACAAGGTGATCCATTCCTATCTGGCGATGGGGCCGGGCGGGCGGCGTGCCGATCCGCGTATCGGGCAGGACCGGCAGGCGCTGATCATGTCCGGGGCGGCGATACTTCAGGCGCTGATGCGCTGCTGGCCCACGGACCGGTTGAGCGTTGCCGACAGGGGCCTGCGCGAGGGGCTGCTCTACGCACAGATGAGCGCGGACGGCGTTCTCGAAGAAGGAAAGTACTGAGATGGCAAAGACGCCGGACGGCAAGAATACCTCGGGGCGCGGGCAGCGCGATCTCAAGGTCAAGGTGAAATCCGCGCGCGGGCGCAAGCTCAGCTCGACGCGCTGGCTTCAGCGGCAATTGAATGATCCTTACGTGAAGCGCGCGAAGGCCGAAGGCTATCGCGGGCGGGCGGCCTTCAAGCTGCTGGAACTGGACGAGAAGTTCCGCTTTCTCGTGCCGGGGGCCCGGGTCGTCGATCTGGGCGCGGCCCCGGGCGGCTGGTGTCAGGTCGCGGTGCCGCGGGTGAACGCGTTGGGGGAAAAATCCGGCAAGGCCATCGGCACCATCCTCGGCGTCGACCTGCAGGAGATGGAACCCATCGCGGGGTGCGAGCTGCATCAGCTCGACTTCATGGAGGATGACGCGGACGAGAAGGTGAAGGAATGGCTGGGCGGGAAGGCCGATGTGGTGATGTCGGACATGGCGGCGTCGTCCTCGGGGCACAAGCAGACGGACCATCTGCGGATCATCGCGCTCTGCGAGGCGGCTGCCTATTTCGCCTTCGACGTGCTGGACGAAGGCGGTACCTTCGTGGCCAAGGTGCTGGCCGGCGGGGCGGAGGGCGATCTGCAGAAGTTGCTGAAACAGCGGTTCGCCAAGGTTGCGAATATCAAACCGCCCGCCAGCCGGTCGGATTCTTCGGAAAAGTTCGTTGTCGCGACGGGGTTTCGCGGGGCCGACTGACAAAGGCGGTGCCCGCTTCACCCGGACTTAACGGTTACGCCATAGCCTGCGGGGAATCCCAGCAGCGCGGTATGGTTCCATGTGGCATTCGGCCTTTGTTCTACTCCTGATCATCAGCCTCGGCTGGTCCGGCCTTGCCCGGGCTGATGACCGTGCGGCGGCCGTGTTGGCCTATATTGATCGGGATATCCTGTCCTGGGTCGGGGATGCGCGCCTGTTGGCGGCCCTGCGGGGGGCCGCAGCCGGTCGAAGGGGGAGCCTGCCTGCGGCGGGCGCGCTGCTGTCGGCCCGGGTCGGCGCCGCCGGGGGGCAAATCCTCCACGCCTCCCTGCATGGCGCGGGGGGTGAGGCAATTGTTGTGACCGGATCGCGGAATTATATGGCGGGGCAAGGGCAAATCATCGACATACTTAGGAAGCGGGGCAAAACGCCCGTCATCGACGGCGCGAGATTGTCCCGCACCGCCATGGGTCCGGGGGGCATCCT
>NZ_LWGH01000989.1:0-627 GCF_001635395.1 Sulfitobacter sp. HI0129
CGTCTACTTCAACGCCGAATCCCTGCAGTTCGAAAATTACATCGACCACCCTCGTGTTCCTGAGATCAGGGCAATTTTCCTTGAATGCCAGCCCGAGGATCAGAACCCGTGCCCCGTCGACCTGTATGCGTCGCTTCAAGAGCCCCTTCACGGTCTGCAGTGCCGCATAGCTGCCCATGCCGTCGTTCAGTCGACGACCGGAAAGTATAACCTCCGGATGATACCCCACGGCCTGCGCCTTGTGGGTAAGGTAGTAGGGATCGACGCCGATACAGTGCCCCCCTACCAGCCCCGGTCTGAACGGCAAAAAATTCCATTTCGTGCCGGCTGCCTCTAGAACATCGAGCGTATCTATGCCCAGCCGGTCGAAGATCAGCGCCAGTTCGTTCACAAGCGCTATGTTCACGTCTCGTTGTGTGTTCTCGATAACCTTCGCCGCCTCCGCGACCTTGATCGACGGGGCAAGGTGGGTGCCTGCGCTGATGATACGGCGGTAGAGACTGTCAATGAAAAGACCCGCTTCCGGGGTGGAGCCCGACGTCACCTTGCGGATTGTCGGCAGGCGATGTTCCTTGTCCCCCGGATTGATACGCTCAGGGCTGTAGCCTATGAAAAAGTCCTCGTTAT
>NZ_LWGH01000990.1:0-314 GCF_001635395.1 Sulfitobacter sp. HI0129
CTTTTCGACAGGCACGGTGACCTGACCCAGCATCACGATGGTCCGGTCCTCGCGCGGGTCCTGTACGGCGTCCTTTGCATCGCCGTAACCGTCGGCGTGCTTTTCCGCGCCGGGTTTGGCCTTGGCGGCTTCGCTATTTGTCGCGGTTTCACTGAGGGAAGGCGCCAGCACGGTGCCCGCGCCGTAGCCTGCGCCCGCAAAAACGAGCGGCAGTACCGTGAATGCGATTGCGACCTTTTTCATCATCGACCTTTCGTCAGGATTCCTCCTGTCCTAAAGGTCGATTGTGTCCATCATTGTCTGAGAATGTGGCA
>NZ_LWGH01000991.1:0-430 GCF_001635395.1 Sulfitobacter sp. HI0129
CCTTTTCGGTGCCCGACGAACGGCTGGGCGAAGTCGTGGGGGCCGCGGTGCAGCTGAGACCGGGAGCGCAGTTGACGCAGGCCGAAATGGCCGCCTTTCTCGACGGGCATCTGGCCCGGTTCAAGATACCCCAATACCTGTGGTGCCAGCATGAAACGCTGGTCCGCGGGGCCACCGACAAGACCGATCGCCGCGCCCTGCGCGCGCAATGTCTGCAAAAGGAGAGCACATGACCCGACCGAGCGAAGCGGAAACCGGAGATTACATCGCCAAGGCCGGCAAGGCCGCGTGGGAGGTCCCCGGCCTGCCCGAGGATACCCCACGGCGCGAGATTAGAAGCGTCGGCATCATCGGGGCCGGCACCATGGGCGGCGGGATCGCCATGAACTTCGCCACCGCCGGTATCCCTGTGAAGATCGTCGAAACCACG
>NZ_LWGH01000992.1:0-478 GCF_001635395.1 Sulfitobacter sp. HI0129
TCCTCGGCCATGAAGGGGCGGGTGTCGTACTGGAAGTGGGCGAAGGCGTGACCACGCTGGAGCCGGGCGATCACGTGATCCCGCTCTACACTCCCGAATGCCGCGAATGCGAATATTGCCTGTCGGGCAAGACGAACCTTTGCCAGAAGATCCGCATCACCCAAGGCAAGGGCCTGCTGCCCGATGGCACGACGCGGTTTTCCATGCTCGATGGCACACCCATCCACCACTACATGGGCTGCTCCACCTTCGCCAACCACACGGTCGTGCCCGAAATCGCACTGGCCAAGGTGCGCAAGGACGCGCCCTTCGACAAGATTTGCTACATCGGTTGCGGCGTCACGACGGGCATCGGCGCGGTGATCAACACCGCCAAGGTGGAGATCGGCGCGCGCTGCGTGGTCTTCGGGCTGGGCGGCATCGGGCTCAACGTGATCCAGGGGTTGAAGCTCGCGGGGGCTGACCAGATCGTCGGCGT
>NZ_LWGH01000993.1:0-500 GCF_001635395.1 Sulfitobacter sp. HI0129
TCGGGTGGAAGAACGCGGGCAAGACAGGCCTGATGGAACGCCTCGTGACCGAGATTACCGGGCGTGGCCATTCGGTCTCTACGGTCAAACATGCGCATCACAGTTTCGACGTGGATCACGAAGGCAAGGACAGCCACCGCCACCGGGTCGCGGGCGCACGCGAGGTTTTGCTCGCCTCACGCAGCCGGTTTGCCCTGATGCACGAACTGCGCGATGCTTCGGAGCCGACGCTGGACGATCTGCGCACGCGGCTGTCGCCGGTCGATCTGGTGCTGGTCGAGGGCTACAAACGCGACGGTCACCCCAAGGTGGAGGCGCACCGCGCCGTCACCGGCAACCCCCTGATCGCCCCGGATGATCCCACGGTACGGGCTGTTGCCAGTGACACGGCGCTCGACCTCGACCGCCCGGTGTTCGATCTGGACGATACGCGCGCGATTGCGGATTTCATCCTGTCAGAGGTCGGGTTGTGAGGGCAATCGACGACAACAAATGTGTCG
>NZ_LWGH01000994.1:0-231 GCF_001635395.1 Sulfitobacter sp. HI0129
GCCGTCATCTTTCACCCCATTAATGGCATTGCGATAATTGCCAATTCCGGCCATGTAGAACATAACTGCATTCTTCTTTCCGGGGATATTCGCACCGAAGATCCAGCTTTCAGCTTTGGGGAAGAGTGTCATGTCGGCGATTTCACGGCAGGTGCCAACCCAAGCGTCGCGCGCTTCCACGGTTGGCTCCACACTTTGAACCCCCTCTTCTTCCATTGCGCAAATCGTGTC
>NZ_LWGH01000995.1:0-301 GCF_001635395.1 Sulfitobacter sp. HI0129
CAGAAGGACAGACCGATGGACGCGCCCGAAGAGCCCCAGATCTACCTGATCACACCCCCCGAAATCGAACTGGCCCGCTTTCCCGCCGTTCTGGCGTCGGTCCTTGATGCGCATCCGGTCGCCTGCGTGCGGCTGGCGCTTTCCACCCGGGACGAAGACCGCCTGTCGCGCGCCGCCGATGCCCTGCGCGAAGTGACCCATGCCCGCGACGTGGCGCTCGTCATTTCCGACCACACGCTGCTGGCCGAACGGCTCGGGCTTGATGGTGTGCATCTGGGCGATGCCGCGCGGTCCGTTCGCC
>NZ_LWGH01000996.1:0-390 GCF_001635395.1 Sulfitobacter sp. HI0129
GGCCCGGCCCGCATCCCGCTCCAACGTCAAACGCCATCATGTAGCGACTGCTGGTCGGGAGTTATGGCTGGTACCCAAGGCCGGACTCGAACCGGCACGCCTTGCGGCGGGGGATTTTGAATCCCCTGCGTCTACCATTCCGCCACTTGGGCACGCCGGGGCCGTTTAGCGCGAGCAGACATTCCGGGCAAGCGAAATCACTTCCCCTACACTGTGTCTTGACCACGGCGCGCCAGCATGGTGTTGGAGATGCGCAGACCGGAGTGCCGCGGATGATCAGACGTCTCTATGACTGGACCCTCGCCTGGGCCCAACATCGCCATGCCGTCTGGGCGCTGGCCGTGGTGGCCTTTGTCGAAAGCTCCTTCTTTCCGATTCCGCCCGACATCC
>NZ_LWGH01000997.1:0-18418 GCF_001635395.1 Sulfitobacter sp. HI0129
GATCCTGAGCTTTTTGAGCGGCGCCGTCATTTTCACCCTGGTGGACATGTATATCGACCGCCACGTCGGCGAAGACAGCGGCGGCGGCCTGCTGATGGCTGTCGTGCTCGATGGTGTTCCCGAAAACCTCGCCCTCGGTGTCGCCCTGATTGGGTCGGGCCCCTTGGGCGTTCTGGCGCTGACCGGGTCCATCCTGCTGTCCAACTTGCCCGAAGCGGCCGGCGGTGCCCGTCAGATGCGGGAAAACGGATTCAGCAAATTGAAGGCGATGGGAATCTGGACGGCCACGGCGGCGATCCTCAGCGGAGCGGCCATCGCAGGCTACCTCCTGCTCCCCTCCGACGCGGAAATGGCACTCGCGGTAATCAAATCCTTCGCGGCGGGGGCCGTGATCGCCTCCCTCGCGACCGAAGTCTTCCCCACAGCTTACGAGAAAGACAATGATGCCACGGGGATTGCCGTCGCGGTGGGCGTCGCTCTGGCGTTCCTACTGCACGAAATCGGCTGACGCCCGCCCAGTTACCCGCGGCGTACCGCTTCGATCCGGGCAACCGCGGCGGCAACCGCCTCATCGATCGGCATGTCGGTGGTGTCCAGTCGCATCGCGTCCTCCGCGGGTTTCAACGGTGAATCGGCGCGGTTTTCATCGCGGGCATCCCGCGCCTCCACATCCCTCAGGACCTCTTCCAGCGTCAGACTATCCATCCCGCTCGCCACCAGTTCCGCGTGCCGCCGGGCCGCGCGCACCGGGGCGCTCGCCGTGACGAAAAGCTTCACCTGTGCCTGCGGGCAAATCACGGTCCCGATGTCCCGACCATCCAGCACGGCACCTCCTGCCCGCATGGCAAAGCTGCGCTGGAAATCCACCAGCGCCGCACGAACCGCGGGGATCGCCGCAACGCGGCTAGCTTCCTGCGCGACTTCGGGCGTGCGTAGGTTCAGCCGCTCCAAGTCTTCTCTGACAAGGGAGCGCGCGGCGTCTTCAGCGGCCATGCCCTCCAATGTCTTGGCCGCCACAGCCCGGTAAAGCAGCCCGGTATCGAGATGCGCAAAACCGTAATGCGCCGCCACCGCGCGTGAAATGGTCCCCTTACCCGAAGCGGCCGGCCCATCGATTGCCACGGTAAAACCCTGCATCGTCACGCCGCCCCCTGTGCGGCAGCGGCCGCATCGACCACGCTGATATCGGCACCAAGTTCATGCATAAGCGTCTCGAAGACGGGAAATGACGTGGCGATCGGGCCGCCATCGTCCACGCACACCGGCTGGCGCGCTGCCATGCCGAGGATCAGGAGGGACATCGCGATGCGGTGATCGAGATGGCTCTTGCACAGGGCGCCCCCTTCCACGCCTTGTGCACCGCGCCCTTCGACGGACCACCAGTCGGGGCCGTCTTCGACGGTAACGCCATTGGCGCGCAACCCCGCCGCCATCGCCGCGATCCGGTCGCTTTCCTTGACCCGCAGTTCCTTGACCCCGCGCATCATCGTCGTCCCCTTGGCGAAGGAGGCGACGACGGACAGCACCGGATATTCATCGATCATGCTCGCGGCGCGCTCCGGCGGCACATCAATACCACGCATCTCGGGCGAGTACTTCGCGCGCAGGTCGGCCACGGGTTCGCCACCCTCTTCGCGCATGTTCTCATAGGTCAGGTCCGCGCCCATGTCGCACAGGGTGGTAAACAGCCCCGCCCGTGTCGGGTTGAGCCCGATGCCGGGGACCAGCACATCGCTGCCCGGCACAATCAGGGCCGCGCAGACGGGAAAGGCGGCCGAGGAAGGATCGCGCGGGACGTCAATGCGCTGCGGGCGAAGCTCCGGCTGGCCAGTCAGGGTGATCACGCGGCCTTCGGATGTGTCTTCGACCGTGATCTCCGCGCCAAACCCCGCCAGCATGCGCTCGGTGTGGTCCCGCGTCGCCTCCGCCTCGATCACGATGGTTTGCCCCGGCGCGTTGAGCCCGGCGAGCAGAACGGCGGATTTGACCTGCGCCGAGGGCACCGGCACTTTGTAACGCACCGGTACCGGTTCATCGGCGCCAACAACCGTCATGGGCAGGCGCCCGCCGGAGCGTCCGACAGCACGCGCGCCGAATTCTGCCAGCGGATCTGTCACCCGCGCCATAGGCCGCCCGTTCAGGCTCGCATCGCCGGTGAAGGTGGCGGTGATGCCGGTCGTGGCCATCGCGCCCATGATCAACCGAACCCCGGTGCCCGAGTTTCCACAATCGATCACCTGATCGGGTTCAGCGAACCCTCCGACCCCAACACCGTGGACCGACCACTGCCCGCCGCCATGGTCCGTCACCTCCGCCCCGAAGGCGCGCATGGCGCGGGCGGTATCCAGCACGTCCTGCCCCTCGAGCAGACCGGAAATTTCCGTCTTGCCGACGCTGAGCGCCCCGAGGATCAGCGCCCGGTGGGAAATCGACTTGTCGCCCGGCACCCGCGCCGTTCCGCGCAGCGGCCCACAGGGGGAGGACATCATCGGGCGGGGTGTTCCATGGTTCGACATGAGGGCTCCTCGGCGTATTCCGGCTCACCTCTTAGCCCAGCCTTTCGCATGCGTCCATGGTTGGAACGGCCCGGCGGGGCGCCGTGTTGGGCCTTCGAACATTAAGGAGATCATCATGAGCAATTCGTTTGATACGATAGACCCGACCAACGGCCAGAAAATCGCCACCCATACCTATCTGGACGATGCTGAATTGGAAAACCGCATCCAGGCCTGTCACGACGCCTTCCGCGATTGGCGCCTCAAATCCCATGAGGATCGCGGCAAGGTATTGAAGGCGATCGGCCAGGGATTGCGCAACCGCAAGGACGAACTGGCAGAGCTGATGACCCGCGAGATGGGCAAGCTGCTCAGTCAGTCGAAACAGGAAATCGAGCTTTGCGCAGGTATCTGCGACTACACGGCGGAACAGGGCCCCAAGGTTCTGGCGTCAGAAGACAGGGACATTCAGAATGGCAAACGGGGCCGCGTGGTACATGCCCCTATCGGCGTGATCTATGGCATCCAGCCCTGGAACTTCCCCTGCTATCAGGTTGTCCGCTATTCGATCGCGAACCTGATGGCGGGCAACGGCGTGCTGTTGAAACATGCCTCGAACGTGGCAGGCTCTGGCCAATTGCTGGAAGAGATTTACCGCGACGCCGGGCTGCCTGACGGGCTGTTTTCCGCGCTCATCATCAGCCACGATCAATCCGACCGCGTGATCGAACATGAACGCGTCCGCGGTGTGACACTGACAGGCAGCCCGAACGCCGGACGCGACATCGCTCAGAAGGCGGGCAAGGTTCTCAAGAAGACTGTCCTCGAACTCGGCTCCAACGACGCCTATCTGGTTCTCTCGGATGCCGACGTCGAAAAGGCGGCCAAGATCTGCGTCACGGGCCGCATCTACAACAACGGTGAAACCTGCGTGGCCGCCAAACGCTTCATCGTTGCCGACAGCGTCTACGAGGATTTCCAGAGAGCGTTCGTCGAAGGCATGAAAAACGTCACCGCCGGGGATCCCACCCAGAAAGGATCCGACATCGGCCCCATGGCCCGCAAGGATCTGCGCGACGACCTGCATAAACAGGTCGAGGAAAGTGTCGACAAGGGCGCGCGGGTTCTCTGCGGCGGTGAACTGCCCAAGGGCGACGGCTACTACTATCCCGCGACCGTACTCGGCAATGTGGAGCCCGGCCAGCCCGCCTATGACGACGAATTGTTCGGTCCGGTGGCATCGCTTATCCGCGCGAAAGACGATGAAGACGCCATGCGGATCGCCAACGACAGCAAGTTCGGACTGGGCGGCGGCATCATCTCCAAGAACGTCGAGCGCGCCGTCGAACTGGCTGCGACCGAATTCGATACCGGCATGGTCTTCATCAACGGCTTCGGCCTCGCCACGCCCAACATGCCCTTCGGCGGTGTGAAGGATTCCGGCTACGGCCGGGAACACGGCGGCTTCGGGATGCTGGAGTTCACCAATACGAAAGCCGTGCTCGTCATGGACGAATGACCGCTTTCCAAATGGTCTGAAATCCTCGGGGGGTCCGGGGGGCAGACAGCCCCCCGGGCTCTCATTTCTTGCGGAAGGTCAGATAATGGGGCACGCGGCCCTCCCGCAGGGCCTTTTTCTCATACCGGGTGGGCAACCAGTCTTCCCAAGGCTCACGCCAGTCCGCCGGGCGCTCGGCGAGCCATTCAAATCCCTGTCGCGGGACTTCCTCCAACGTCTGGCGAACGTAGTCCTCGATGTCCGTGGCCACCCGGAAAATCGCGCCCGGCTTCAGGACCCGCGCCAGCGGGGCGAGATGCTCCTCGGTGACGAAACGCCTGCGATGGTGCCGCGTCTTGGGCCATGGGTCCGGGTAGAGCAGGAAGGCGCGCGCAATCGAGGCGTCGGGCAAGACGTCGAAAAGGTCCCGCGCGTCCCCCGGGTGAATGGCAAGGTTTCCGACCCCGGCCCGCCGGATCTTTCCAAGCAGCATCGCCACCCCGTTGATGTAGGGTTCGCAGCCGATGATCCCCACGTCAGGGTTATGTTGCGCCTGATGGACAAGGTGTTCCCCGCCCCCGAAACCAACCTCAAGCCAGACGGGGCGTTGGCCGAAAAGTCCGGCCAGATCGAGCGGCGCGCGCTCCGGGTTCGCATCCCAACTGACGGGACCGGGCGACAGCGCCTCCAGATCCTCGTCTAGATAGGTACGTTGCGATTTCTTCAGGGCCTTGCCCTTCAGGCGGCCATAGAAGTTGCGGCGGGGGCGTTCTGGACGTGTCATGGGGGGTCTCTAGCCTGCACCCGGCGCTTTCGCAACGGCGGGCTTGTGCCGGGGTGTTCAACGCCGCGGGCACGTCCTATCGTCGCCGCGAAAGAGGAGACTTCGATGATATTTTACGATTGCGCCACGGCACCCAGCCCCCGCAGGGCCCGCATGTTCATTGCCGAAAAAGGGTTGAAACCCGAAATCCGGCAAATCGATCTGGCCAAGGGGGAGCATCTTTCAGATGCCTTCCGGAGCGTGAACCCCAGCGCCACCGTACCGGTCCTGATCACTGACTCGGGGCTTGCCCTGACGGAGAACAACGGAATCGTCAGCTATATCGAAGCGGAACACCCCGGCCCTGCGCTACTGGGGGAAACTGCCGAGCAGAAAGGCCTTGTGGCGCAATGGAATGCCCTCGCGGAACAGCGGGGCGGCCAGCCGATCGCCGAGGCCCTGCGCAACGGCAATCCAGCCATGAAGGGCAGGGCACTGACTGGCCCGGTAAACTTCGAGCAGATCCCCGCCCTCGCGGAACGGGGTCTGCAACGCGTGGGCCTTTACTTCGATCTGCTCGAAGAACGCCTGTCGGAAACCCCCTACCTTGCCGGAGAGACATTCACATGGGCCGATATCTCGGCCTATGTCTTTGCCGATTTCGCCCGCGTGGTGCGCATGCGCATCCCCGAAGGGCACACGGCTACCCGCGCGTGGTTCGACCGGATCGCCGAGCGACCGAGCGCCAGCGCGTAATCCCGGGCGCGCGCTGGAAGGCGCGCGCCCTCAGGTCCATCACATGGCCGATTGAAGCGCTTCAGCGAGGTCGGTCCGTTCCCAGCTGAAACCGCCGTCTGCTTCTGGGGCCCGCCCGAAATGACCGTAGGCCGCCGTCCGCTGATAGATGGGACGGTTGAGGTCCAGGTGCTGGCGGATGCCGCGCGGGGTCAGGTCCATGACCTTGCGGATCGCGCGTTCGATCTGGGCGTCGTCCTCGCCGGTGCCGTAGGTATCGCAATAGATCGACAGCGGCTGGCTCACCCCGATGGCATAGCTGAGCTGGATGGAACATTTCCGCGCCAGCCCACCGGCCACCACGTTCTTGGCGAGGTAGCGCGCCGCATAGGCCGCGGAGCGGTCCACCTTGGTCGGATCCTTGCCCGAGAACGCGCCCCCTCCGTGCGGGGCCGCGCCGCCGTATGTGTCGACGATGATCTTGCGCCCGGTGAGGCCCGCATCACCGTCCGGGCCCCCGATCACGAAAACGCCTGTCGGATTGACGTGCCAAACGGTGTCGTCGTCGATCCAGCCCTCGGGCAGAACCTCGCGGATATAGGGCTCCACGATGTCACGGATATCTGCGCTGGTCTGGCTTTCATGTTCGTGCTGCGTGGACAGCACGATGGACGTCACGCCCACGGGTTTGCCGTTTTCGTACCGCACCGAAAGCTGGCTCTTGGCATCGGGCCGCAGGGTCGGTTCCGTACCGTTCTTGCGCACCTCTGCCAGCCGCCGCAGGATCGCATGGGCGTAATGGATGGGGGCCGGCATGAGTTCCGGCGTTTCCTGCGTGGCGAAACCGAACATGATGCCCTGATCGCCGGCACCCTCTTCCTTGTCGCTGCGCGCATCCACACCTTGCGCGATATGGGCGGATTGCGGATGCAGCAGGTTGGTGATCTCGCAGGTCGCGTGATGGAACTCATCCTGTTCATAACCAATGTCGCGGATGCAGTCGCGCGCGATCCCTTCGATCCGGTCCATGTACTGGTTGAGCTTCGCGCGATCCGACAGGCCCACTTCGCCCCCGATCACGACGCGGTTGGTGGTCGCGAAGGTTTCCGCTGCGACCCGGGCTTCGGGTTCCTCCGCGAGAAACGCGTCGAGGACAGCGTCCGAAATCCGGTCGCAGACCTTGTCCGGGTGGCCCTCGGAAACGGATTCCGAGGTGAAGATGTAGTTCTGACGGGACATATGTGCTCCGATTGAAATGCGTTAATTGCCACGTCAGGAAGCCGTTGTGGCAAGCGTAAAAGCTGGTTATCCCCCGCCCGTGGGGGGGTCAACCGTTAACTCCGGCGACTGCGGAACCGTTGCACCGCCGCCGCTGCAACAAGCAGCGCGGCCAGCAGCGCCAGCGGCAGATCCCCCATGCGGCTGTAGAGCGTCGGCGGCAGCGGCTCAGGCAGCGGAACGTCGAGGAAGCCCGCTTCGTTGAGGGGCAAGAGCTCGATCACCCGTCCGCGCGGATCGATCATGGCGGAAACGCCGGTATTGGCCGCCCGGGCCAGCGGCAGCCCCTGTTCGATGGCCCGCATACGGGCTTGCGCCAGATGCTGTAGCGGCCCGGCACCCTTGCCGAACCACGCGTCATTGGTGATCTGGATCAGGAAATCCGGTCGTTCGGGCGCGGCGCCCACATCATGCGGAAAGACCGCTTCGTAGCAGATAAGCGGCAGTGCCCGCCCCATCTCGCCGAAATCGAGCATCTTTGGGCCTGCGCCCTTGGAATAGCCGAACCCTTCGCCCGCGGCGAGGCCATAGATACCGACCTTTGCCAGCAGATCGCCGAAGGGCATGTATTCGCCGTATGGCACCAGATGGTGCTTGTCATAAATCTGTTCCGGCGTCCCGTCAGGCCCCAGCACGGCGGAGGAATTGTAAAAGCGGTTATCCTCGCTCCGTTGAAGCCCAAGCATTACCGTGGCGGAACCGCCAGCCAGCGCGATCTGGTCCAGTGCGGTTTGCGCGTTTTCCAGTGACCACGGTATCGCAGTTTCCGACCAGATCACCAGATCGGGGGCACGCCCGCCCGCCCCCGGGGCGGCGGTGAAGTCGATCTGGCGGCGGAAATGGACCTCCACCAGATCGGGCTGCCACTTGTCGCGCTGCGCGATATTGGGTTGCACAAGGCGCACGATCGGCCGGTCAGGCGCGATAACGGGTTCGGAAGAAGTGGCAGGCAGGAACGTCCCCGCCAAAGCTGTGGCGATGACGGCCCCCTGCCCGGCCCGGGCCTGCCACGAAAGCCGCCCCGGCACAGAAAGCGCCACGGCCAGTGCCATTACCGCGGTGCTGAGCGCATAGGGCCCGGCCCATGCCATGGATTGCCCCGCCAGCGTATCGACAAAGGCCTGCGCCGGCATGCCCCAGGCAAAGCCGGTAAAGGCATAGGCCCGGGCCATTTCGGCCAGCGGAAAACACAGGATCAAAGGCCATGCACTTTTGCGGGACAAGGCGCGGGCAGCCATGAAAGCCAAGCCCCAGTAGGAGGCCATGAAGCCGGCAAGCAGGATCAGCGCGAAGGGGGCCATCCACCCGTGCCGGGCGGCATCCACCATGAAAGGTGAGATCAGCCATTGCAGCACATGAACGAAATACCCGGTTCCGAAGGCCCAGCCGAACAGGCCAGCGCGAACCGGCGTCAGCCGGAGGGGGTAGAGGAACAGAACGGCGGTGAACCCCGCGAGCAGCACGATAGGCAGATCGTAGGGCGCCTGCCCAAAGCCCGCGATCCCCCCGAGGATCGCCGCCAGCAGAATCTGCAACCTTCCGTTTTCGGCAAGATTCATCCGTTGGGACCCTGCGTGCGTACACGCAGGCGTTTGATCCGGCGGGGGTCCGCCTCGATCACCTCGAACTCAGGCCCATCAGGGTGCAGCACGACTTCGCCGCGCGCGGGCACCCGGCCGGACAGCATGAAGACCAGACCCCCGAGGGTGTCGATCTCCTCCTCGTCCACATCGTCATGGTCGGTCAGGGAATGGCCGATCTCCGCCTCGAAGTCTTCCAGCGGTGTCTTGGCGAGTGCCAGATAGGTACCGGGCTTTTCGACCGTCCAGTACTTGCCTTCATCGACGTCGTGTTCGTCCTCGATCTCGCCGATGACCTGTTCGATCAGATCCTCGATCGTCACCAATCCATCGACCCCGCCGTATTCGTCGATCACCAGTGCCATGTGCCGCCGTTCGGCCTGCATCTTGGTAAGCAGCACACCGATGGTCATCGAAGGCGGCACGAAGACCAGCGGGCGCAGCAGGGCCTTGAGATCGAAAGGCGTGTTCGCAGCACCATTGAAACCGTGCGTGAGCGCCAGATCCTTCAGGTGGGCCATGCCAACGGGCGTATCGAGGGTGCCGTCATAGACGGGCAGACGCGTCAGACCACTTTCGCGAAAGACGGCCACAAGCTCGTCAAGGTCGGAGGTCACGGGGACCGCGGTGATGTCGGCCTTCGGAATGGCCACGTCATCGACGCGTTTCCGGCGCAGATTGATCATGCCTCGGAAAGAGACGCTGTCTTCCTGACCTGTCTCCATTTCCTCTTCCTCGGCCTCAGAGGGGCTCAGCGCCTCCATCACGCGGGAGAAGAACCCCCCTGATCGTGCGCCGCCGTCATCTGATTGTTGGTCCGTTTCGATGTCCGAAGGCGCGCGCTGCGCTGCTTCGGACGATCCATCGTTATCGCCCATCGGGTCCTGTCCGGTCATTCTGGCGGGTCCTGTTCCGCCGTATTGGATCTATATGGATCATCGATGCCCATTTTGCCAAGTATTTCGCTTTCGAGCCCTTCCATGAGCACGGCGTCGGCGTCCTCTTCGTGGTCATACCCCAGAAGATGCAGAACGCCGTGCACCAGCAGATGTGTCACATGCGCCTCGAAGGTCAACCGGCCCGCCTGCGCTTCTTTCAGACAAGTTTCATAGGCAAGCGCAATATCGCCGAGTTCGATACTGCCGTCATGCCCCGGCTGCGGGGTATCGGGACGGCCCCCCGGGATCTCCGCGCCCCGTTCCTCTGCCGGCCATGACAGCACATTGGTAGGCACCGGTTTGCCGCGGAAATCCGCGTTGAGCACGGCGATCCGCGCGTCGTCGCAGGCCAGCAGGGAAAGCTCGGGTTCCTCCGCTTCGATGCCCAAATGGGCAAGGGTCCGGGCGGTGGCATCCCGTACCAGCCCTGCAAGGTCCAGCGCCCCCCAGCGGGAGTCTTCAATCACGATCTCGGTCATTGCGTTCAGCCCGGGCGGGGGCCAGCCCCCACACCCCCGAAGTATTTGAGATCATGAGAAAGGGACCACAGCCTGATCATGCGTGCCCGGCATCGGCTTCGTAGGCTTCGATGATGGCCGCGACCAGCGGGTGGCGCACAACGTCCTTCGAGGTGAAGTAGTTGAAACCGATCCTCGGAATGTCACCCAAGAGCCGCTCGGCATCCGCGAGGCCTGATGCCTGACCGCGCGGCAGGTCGATCTGGGTGCGGTCCCCGGTGATCACCATGCGAGAGCCCTGCCCCAGCCGGGTGAGGAACATCTTCATCTGCATTGTCGTGGCGTTCTGCGCCTCGTCCAGCACGACGAAGGCGTTGCTGAGCGTACGGCCCCGCATGAAGGCGAGCGGCGCGATTTCGATCCGCTTGTCTTCCAGCAGCTTCGCCAGTTGCTTTCCGGGCAGGAAATCATTCAGCGCGTCGTAGAGCGGCTGCATGTAGGGATCGACCTTGTCCTTCATGTCGCCCGGCAGATAGCCGAGCTTCTCGCCCGCCTCTACCGCGGGGCGCGACAGGATGATCCGGTCCACATGTCCGCCGATGAACATGGAAACGCCGACCGCCACGGCAAGATAGGTCTTGCCCGTGCCTGCAGGGCCGATGCCGAAGGCCAGTTCATTGTCGAAGAGCGATTGCACATAGGCTTTCTGGGCGGCTGTACGCGGCTCGACCCGCTTCTTGCGCGTCTGGATCTCCACCCCGCCCGCGATGGGCATTTCCAGCTGGTCGCCGTCGCGCACGCCGGTGCCCGCCTCTGACTGGCCCATGCGCAACATGCTGTCCACATCCGCCGCCTCGACGGAGCGACCCCCTTCGAGCCGGGTGTAGAGCGCATTGAGCACCTGTTCCGCCTGTGCGGCCGCCTCGGGCTCGCCCATGATGGAAAGGTGATTGCCGCGGCGTACGATTTGCACCTCCAGCGCCTTTTCGATCGCAGCCAGATGGGCGTCATAGGCGCCGCAGAGATCGATCAGCAGCCGATTGTCGGGAAATTCTATCGCCTTTTCGGCGGGTGCCGCCGGAGGGGTCATGAGGTCGCTTGTGGCCAAGTGGTGCTCCTTGGAAGGGGGTATGAAGGAAAGATATAGGTGATCCCCCGGGCGCGTGCAGCCCCGGAAGACAGGAAATGGGTCCTTGCGCACAAAAAAGGCCGGAGCGCGAAACGCTCCGGCCGAAAGCTGCCAGCACTCCGGGCCAAGCCTAGTTCGGATCCGGGATGTAGGAACCGCCCTTGAAATCGCCGACGGTGTGGGTGGGCGGTGCAACGCCGGAGCAGACCGGCTTGCCGAACTTGTCGAGCCGCGCCGAAAGGTAGCCTTCGACGCCATCGTCGATGATCCAGTGATCGCAGCCGTTGGGATCGACCCAGATACCGGCCTGAAGCTGCGACAGATGCTTTTTGTCGATGCCCCGGTCGACCGTCTTGTCAGACGGATATCCCCGCACCAGCCCGCCTTCGTAATCGGCGCAGGCCGACAGTCCCAGCGCGCAGGTGGTGACCATGATGATCTTGGTATGAATCACTTTGTAGTCCCCTCAGCGAATGCAGATGATTTCGACACGACGGTTCTTTGCCATCCCCAGAGCCGTGGCGTTGGAGGCCGCAGGCATCCGTTCGCCATAGCCGCGCACGTCGGCGATACGTGCGCCGGTGGCCTGCGCCACCGCCGCGACCGAATTGGCGCGGTTCAGCGACAGGCGCATGTTGTAGGCGTCAGATGCCCGGCTGTCGGTGTGACCGGTGATGATGTAGGACACCGCGCCGGTGGTGCGGAAGAAATCCGCCAGCCGCGCCTTGCCCTGCGGATGGATACGGAAACTGTCCGTGGCAAAGAACTGATCCGTATTCATGACCCCGCAGACATTGCCCCGGCGGCAGACCGGAATGCCCTGACGGTTCGTATGCGGCGTCATATAACCTTCGGCACCGTCATCCATGACCCAATGTTCGCAACCGTCCGGATCGACCCAGATCGTCGGCAGGTAGATCCCCTGATCCCGTCCACCTTGGGACGGGGTCTGCGCGCTGGCAACGCTCGTCTGCAGACCCAGGGCGGCGATCATGGCCAGCCCTGCCAGCCCGCGTGCCGCTTTGGTAATCGCATTCACCACAGCAATTTTCCTTGTCCTGTTCCCCCGAAAAGGGTTCCTGCCCGCGGTTGTGGCCCGCGGCAGCCCCCGTATCACGAACAGATTAGGTAAAATTTGAGACGCTGTGAAGCACACATTGTCCCATTTTGTGTTTAATTTTGAAACATTACCCAGATGTTGCCCCGGAACGGTTCCCGGGCGAATACAATTGCGGGCACGCCAAGCGGAGTGACTGGGGCTAAAGTTGACGCGCAGTCAACGAGTTGGTCTGGGCGGCCACGATTCTCACAAGAACAACCTCGCCCACGGCGGCTGTGGCATCCTCAATATGCACCGCGTGCAGATATTCCGACTTTCCGACCATCTGCCCCGGCTTCCGACCCGGCTTTTCCACGAGCACCGAAAGGTCGCGGCCCACCATTTCCTGCTGGATGCTCTGTTGTTGCCCGGTGATCAGCGCCTGCAGCTTCTGAAGCCGCGCATCCGCCACCTCTGCAGGAACCTGCGGGCGTTCGGCCGCGGGCGTCCCGGGGCGGGAGGAATATTTGAAGGAATAGGCGTAACCGTAGCGGACCTGCCGGACGAGCTCCATCGTCGCGTCGAAATCGGCATCGGTCTCCTCCGGGAAGCCGACGATGAAATCGCCGGACATGACGATATCGGGGCGGGCCGCGCGGATACGTTCGATGAGGCGCAGATAGCTTTCGGCGGTATGGCTTCGGTTCATGCGCTTGAGCATACGGTCCGAGCCTGACTGCACCGGCAGATGCAGATATGGCATCAACTTGTCCACCTCGCCATGGGCGGCGATCAGTTCGTCGTCCATGTCATTGGGGTGGCTTGTGGTATAGCGGATACGCTCCAGCCCGTCGATCCGGTCAAGCTCCCGGATCAGCGCGGCCAGCGTCATGTCGCCCGCGGGGCCAGCCCCGTGATAGGCATTGACGTTCTGGCCCAGCAGCGTGATCTCCCGGACGCCCCTTTCCACCAGATCGCGCGCCTCTTCGAGGACGCGATCCGCCGGCCGGCTCACCTCTGCGCCGCGGGTATAGGGTACGACGCAGAAGGCGCAGAATTTGTCGCAGCCTTCCTGCACGGTCAGAAACGCCGAAGGCGCCCGCCGGGCCTTTGGACGTTTTGCAAGATGCGCGAATTTGTCCTCTTCGGGAAAATCGGTATCGAGCGCCGAGCGCCCTTCGCGCAGGCGCGCCTCCATCTGTGGCAGACGGTGGTATGACTGCGGCCCCACCACGAGGTCGACAGCCGGCTGGCGGCGCATGATCTCTTCGCCTTCGGCCTGGGCCACGCAACCGGCGACACCGATCTTGAGGTCCGGGTTCGCTTCCTTCAGCGGCTTCAGCCGCCCCAGTTCGGAATAGACCTTCTCCGCCGCCTTTTCACGAATGTGACAGGTATTGAGCAGGATCATATCCGCCTCGGCGGCTGTCTGCGTCTGGACGTAGCCCTGCCCGCCCAGCGCTTCGGCCATGCGTTCGCTGTCATAGACATTCATCTGGCAGCCGTAGGTCTTGATGAACAGCTTCTTCGGGGCGGTCATAGCAACATCCCTGTCCGATGTGGGGGAGAGCGCCATCTAGCAAAGCGCGGCGCACCTTGCAATGGAGGGCGATTTGACCGAGGTTGCGCCAAAGGAAAAACGGGCGGGCGCATGCGCTACAAGACATTGGACCAGTTCGTGCGGGAGGGGGCCAAGCACCTTGCCAAGGGCCCGAACGCGGTGATCCTCGTGGAAGACGACGTGGAGGTCGCCACTACGCTCAGACATCACCAGCAGGCCGGGTTCGTCAACGTGGTTGCCCTGATGCCCGAAGCCTTCGACCTGCCGCGCGACCTCGCCGTGGGGGTGCACCGGGTGGATTACGATACCTCCGGCCCGGAGGCGCTCGTGTATGCGGTCAATCAACTGATCGAGGCCGCGCCCGGCCAATGGTTCTATTACGGCTACAACGCTGAATACCTGTTCCACCCCTTTTGCGAAACGCGCAACGTATCGGAGATGCTGGCCTTCCATACCGAAGAACGCCGCGATGCGATGCTGACCTATGTGATTGACCTCTATGCGGAAGATTTGGCGGCTCATCCCGATGCCGTATCGCTCGACACCGCGCATATGGACCGGTCAGGCTACTATGCGCTCGCGCGGAAGGACCCGGACAATCACGGCCACCCCAAGGAGCGCCAGCTCGATTTTTTCGGCGGGCTGAAATGGCGCTACGAGGAACACGTGCCGCAGGCCCGGCGCAAGATCGACCGCATCGCCCTTTTCCGCGCCAAGCCGGGGCTACGCCTGCGCCCGGACGACACTTTCAACGACGAAGAATATAACACCTACGCCTGCCCGTGGCACCATAATATCACCGCGGCGGTCTGCTCATTCCGCACGGCGAAGGCGCTCAAGATCAATGCCGGCAGCACCGAAGCCATCACGAGTTTCAAATGGCACAATTCAGCGCCCTTCGAATGGCATTCACGTCAATTGTTGGATCTGGGGCTGATGGAACCGGGCCAGTGGTTCTAAGGGGTAGTAGCGAATGGTGCTAGTGGGTTTTGTGCCCGTGCTCGAAAGCATAGCCACCTCCGAAAGCCCCTTCCACCTCTGAAGTCAGCCTTTCCGCCGCAGGCGGATGACCACGTCTACCGACGCGATTTCAGCGCCTTCCGGCGCGTCGGGCACCTGCGCGATCACCAGTTCGTCCGATGGGGCATCTGTCAGCCGGCCTTCGTCTTCCCAGTAGAAATGTGGGTGGTCATGGGTATTGGTATCGAAGTAACTCTTAGAACCGTCGACCGTGACTTCCTGCAACAGCCCCGCGTCACAGAAGGTACGCAGCGTGTTGTAAACCGTCGCCAGTGACACACCGTCGCCCTGACCACGGGCGGCATCGAAAAGGCTTTCGGCGGTGACATGACGGTGCTGGCCGTCCCCGATCAGGAGGCCCGCCAGCGTCGCGCGCTGCCGCGTCGGACGCACACCGGCCTTCGCCAGCCAGCGTTCACCTTTCTGTCGCATCTCGTCGGTCATATGCATCCCGGTGCCCTCTGCCCCCTATATAGGTCGGACAAACAGCGATCTTCAATGGAAAATGCCGAATTTGTCCTATGGTACTCGCCCTTGCGGGACGGCCACCCGCAATGTTAGATCACGCCGAACCGCAAGTTCCCAAGGAGACGCGCTTTCATGGCCGATTACCCCACCAGCTTTGACAAGGAGGCGTTGCTCGCCTGTGCCCGTGGCGAACTCTTCGGCCCCGGCAACGCGCAGCTGCCTGCCCCGCCGATGCTGATGATGGACCGGATCACCGACGTTTCCGCCGATGGCGGCACGCATGGCAAGGGACATATCACCGCCGAATTCGACATCACGCCGGACCTGTGGTTTTTCGAATGTCATTTCCCGGGCAACCCGATCATGCCCGGCTGCCTCGGGCTCGACGGGCTGTGGCAGTTGACGGGCTTCAACCTCGGCTGGCGCGGCTGGCAGGGGCGCGGCTACGCGCTCGGCGTAGGGGAGGTGAAGCTGACCGGCATGGTCCGGCCCGATCGCAAGATGCTGACCTACAAGATCGATTTCACCAAGGCGATCCAGACCCGCCGGCTGACCATGGGCGTCGCCGACGGCATCGTGGAAGCCGACGGAGAGGTGATCTATCAGGTCAAGGACATGAAAGTGGCGTTGTCGGAAAGCTGACCGCTGCGCTAGAGTGACCCCCGAACAGAGAAACAGGAGTGCGCCATGCGCCGCGTCGTCGTCACAGGGCTGGGCATTGTCTCGTCCATCGGAAACAACGCCGAAGAGGTTCTTGCCGCGCTGAAAAGCGGCAAATCCGGTATCGAGGCCAGCCCCGA
Source organism: Sulfitobacter sp. HI0129 (assembly GCF_001635395.1). Lineage (NCBI taxonomy): Bacteria > Pseudomonadati > Pseudomonadota > Alphaproteobacteria > Rhodobacterales > Roseobacteraceae > Sulfitobacter > Sulfitobacter sp. HI0129. The sequence goes on from NZ_LWGH01000997.1 coordinate 15,763, forward strand.
GATGGCGGAACACGGGTTCCGCAGCCGCGTGGCAGGCACGATCAAGCTGGATGTGGCGGACCACGTGGACAAGCGCACGCTGCGCTTCATGGGGCCGGGCGCGGCCTATGCCTATATCGCCATGCAGCAGGCAATCGCCGATGCCAGGCTGAAAGAGGACACCATCAGCAACCCCCGCACGGGCCTGATCGCGGGGTCCGGCGGGCCATCGACGAGTGCAATGAAAACCGCGCATGACACCGTGGACAAAACGGGTGCCACCAAGCGGATCGGGCCTTTCGCCGTGCCGAAATGCATGTCCTCCACAGTCAGTGCGAACCTCAGCACCGCCTACCAGATCAAGGGCATCAATTATTCGATCACCTCTGCCTGTTCCACGTCGCTGCATTGCATCGGATCGGCCGCCGAGCAGATCATGCTGGGCAAGCAGGACGTCATGTTTGCAGGTGGCGGGGAAGAGCTGGACTGGACGCTGTCCTGCCTGTTCGATGCGATGGGCGCCATGAGCAGCAAGTACAACGACACGCCCGAAAAGGCGTCGCGCGCCTTCGATGCGAACCGCGACGGTTTCGTCATCACCGGCGGCGGCGGCATCGTGGTGCTGGAATCGCTTGAACACGCGCAGGCGCGCGGCGCTAAAATCTATGCGGAAGTGACAGGCTTCGCTGCCACGTCGGACGGGCACGACATGGTCGCCCCCTCGGGCGAAGGCGGTGCCCGCGCCATGCAGCTTGCGCTGGATACCCTGCCCGAAGGTCGCAAGGTCAGCTATATCAACGCCCATGGCACCTCTACCCCCGTCGGCGACGTGGGCGAGATCGAAGCCGTGCGCCGGGTCTTCGGCGACGGCACGACGCCGCCGGTATCCTCCACCAAGTCGATGACCGGCCATGGACAGGGGGCCGCGGGCGCAATGGAGGCGATCTTCTGCCTTCTGATGCTGGAGCATGACTTCATCACCCCCTCGATCAACGTCGAAACGCTGGACCCTGCGCTGAAGCCGGAAGAAATCGCGACGGAACTGGTGGAAAACGCGGGCCTCGACAGCGTGATGACAAATTCCTTCGGCTTTGGCGGCACCAACGGATCCATGATCCTTTCGAAATTCAAAGAGTGAGGCGCAGCGCCATGTCGGACATGCTCAAGGGAAAACGCGGCCTCGTCATGGGTGTCGCCAACGAACGCTCCATCGCATGGGGGATCGCAAAGGCACTGGCCGAAGCGGGGGCGGAACTGGCCTTTACCTATCAGGGTGAAGCCTTCGGCAGCCGCCTGAAACCGCTCGCCGAAAGCGTGGGCAGTGACTTCATGGTGGACGTGGATGTGACCGACGACGCGTCACTGGAGGCGGCCTTCGCCCAGTTGGGTGACCGCTGGCCCAGCATCGATTTCGTCGTGCATGCTATCGCCTTTTCGGACAAGTCCGAGTTGACGGGCCGGTTCCTGAACACCAGCCGCGCGAATTTCAAACACTCCATGGACATCTCCGCCTACAGCTTCATCGAAGTCGCCCGGCGGGCCCATCCGCTGATGAAGGAAAATGGCGGCACGCTGATCACGCTGACCTATCAGGGCAGCAACCGGGTGGTGCCGAACTACAACGTCATGGGCGTCGCCAAGGCCGCGCTGGAGAGTGCGACGCGCTATCTGGCGAACGACCTTGGCCCCGAAGGTATCCGCGTTAACGCGATCTCTCCCGGGCCGATGAAGACCCTCGCGGGCGCGGCCATCGGCGGGGCGCGTAAGACCTACAAGCACACCGACCAGAACGCCCCCCTGCGCGCCAATGCGACGCTGGAGGCGGTCGGCGGCACGGCCGTCTACCTGGTATCGGACGCCGGCGCCTGCACCACGGGGGAGATCATTCGCGTGGACGGCGGTTTCCACGTACTGGGGATGCCGCAGCAAGAGCACCTCTGAACCCGCCGGGCTGACAGCGAATTGCGGGAGCGAGGGGCGCTGCCCCTCCCCCTCCCCGAAGTATTTCCGATCATGAGAAGCTCAGCGGAGCTTGTCGGTCTGCCAGAGCCAGACCTTCATGCCGCCATGGGCGATGGGCGGGCCCTGCGGTTTCCATGGCAGGCCCGTGGCCCGGGCGAGCGCGGGTTCGCTGGTGACCAGCCCGACGCGCCAGCCGCGAAACCTTTCCTTCATCGTCTGGCCAAGGGTCGCGTAGAGCGGATAGAGCAGCTTCTTGTTGCCGATCCGGCCGCCATAGGGGGGATTGACCAGCACCAAACCCGGGGGGCCTTCGGGCGGCGTGACCTCACCCGCCCCGTGACAAGCGAAGGAGCATAGCGCGGCGACCCCTGCGCGCTCCGCGTTGGCCACACTCATGCGGATGGCACCTGCGTCACGGTCGGAGCCGAAAAAGCGTGGGGATCCCCCGGGCACCGAGGCCCCGGAAACGGCACGCATATCCTCCCAGGTTTCGGCATCGAAAGACGCAAAGGATTGAAACGCGAATTCGCGCGTTCGGCCCGGGGCGAGGCCGGCGGCAATTTCCGCCGCCTCAATGGGAATCGTACCCGATCCGCACATGGGGTCCACCACGGGTTCGCGGCCATCGTAGCCGCATTGGCGCAAAAAGGCCGCCGCCATGGTTTCGCGCAGGGGGGCCTTGCCGACAGCCTGCTTGTGCCCGCGCTTGTGCAAG
>NZ_LWGH01000998.1:0-347 GCF_001635395.1 Sulfitobacter sp. HI0129
CGGCAGAACGTGGGGGGTGCAGCACATGGCACGGTTGATCCTGCATATCGGCACCCACAAGACCGCCAGCACCACGATACAGCAGGTCTTCGCCACCCATAGGGAAGGGTTTCGCAGCCACGGGTTGATCTATCCCCGCATGGGTTCGGCGCAGGGCCACCACGGGCTCGTCGCCGATTGGGTCAGCCTGCCGCCCGCCTTCACCTATGCAGGCGGATCCGCCGCCGCGTGGCAGGCGCTCGCCCGCCGGTACGCGGCAAGCGATCACACCATCCTGCTGAGCACGGAGGAGCTTTCCCGCGGCCAGCCCTGCATGCAGCCCGATCTGCCGGCGATCCGCCGCTGGG
>NZ_LWGH01000999.1:0-285 GCF_001635395.1 Sulfitobacter sp. HI0129
GGAAACGTGCTTATCGGGCAAGGCGCCATGCGGCTGACCGCAGAACGGGTCGAGGTCGTGTACCGCGCGGAGGCCGAGGGTATCGCAAAGCTCGAAGCGACGGGCGGCGTCACCCTCGTTTCCGGTGACGACGCCGCCGAAGCGGACCGGGCCGATTATGACATCGACGCGGGAACGCTCGTCATGACGGGCAATGTCCTTCTGACACAGGGCGGCAGTGCTTTGTCGTCCGAACAGATGACCATCCAGCTCGAAGACGGCACGGCGCAGATGTCCGGGCGGGTG
>NZ_LWGH01001000.1:0-602 GCF_001635395.1 Sulfitobacter sp. HI0129
TTGTACAACGCATTGATGCTCGGCTTCTGACGGGACTTGAAGAAGTCCTCAATTGCCGCTGCAATCACGGCCTCGATCGCTGCCGGCAACCGCCTGCTGCCCGTTTGGGTCCCCGGCGCGCCTGTCAGGAGAGAACTGGTGATCGGCCGCGCCTTATAAGCTCTGATTAGATCGTAAAGACGGGATCGTTTGAGACCAAGTTCCCGGCAGGCCGAGAGGAATTCGCGGCGATTAGGTTTGGCCATGCTCGCCAGCCTTCGTATCACTCCTTCACGCGCAACCGCCTGTTCCCATGCCGCATCATCTACGGCGTTGATGTCTGAGCGATCCACCATGGCCAAAACCCACAAAAAGGTATCTTATGTCCGATAATGAAACTATAATCCGGGAATGAAACAGAAACATGAATATAATAATATCAATGGGTTAGATTCCAATGATGAAACAAGAACGACATCGGAAAACCACGAGAAATCGCGCTCAGAGGTGCCAATCGGGTCTTCGTCCAACGAGAACAGCGAGAGTGATCGCCCCGACAGCGAGGCCTTGAGCCTGCCGTCCTTTGTGGCGGGCTCCGGAACGCTTGACCGGCTGGTCGACAC
>NZ_LWGH01001001.1:0-234 GCF_001635395.1 Sulfitobacter sp. HI0129
ATTCAAGCCCCATGGGCGCGATGATCTTTTCCGACAGCAAGTCCGGGATCGACCGGCCGGTGGCCCCCCGCGTGACCATACCGAGCACATGGGTGTCGATGGAGACATATTTCCATTCCGCCCCCGGTTCGGCGAACCGCGCTTTGAGGTCCGTGGTGAAATCATCGAGCGTACCGCCCAGGGCAACCACCCGACCCATGCGGTTGATGTCCGAATCGTAGTCGAGGTAATCCT
>NZ_LWGH01001002.1:0-262 GCF_001635395.1 Sulfitobacter sp. HI0129
GAGCAAATACAGCGGTTTCGACCCCGCCCACCCGGTGCCGGAACCGGGCTATGTCCTCGTGATCGACCAGACCCGGGGCGACGCCTCCGTCACCGCGTCAGGCGCGGACCGGGCGCGCTTTCTCGAAATGCTGGTCTATGCCCAGCAGGAACACCCCGGCGCGCGCATCGTGATCAAGACTCACCCCGAAACGCGCGCGGGCCACCGGGCCGGGCACTTCGACGCGCAAGATACCAGCGACCGCGTCACCCTGCTTTCGGGT
>NZ_LWGH01001003.1:0-314 GCF_001635395.1 Sulfitobacter sp. HI0129
GGCTGTAGCTGCGGCAGGCAGGGCAACTGCAACCCTCATCCAGCGGGCGCGGATCGTCCTGATGCCGCGCGTTCTTGATGTTCAGCACGCCATGGCGGGTAAAGACCTGCCCCGTCCGGCCCGAGCGCGAGGGCAGCACGCAGTCCATCATGTCGATGCCGCGCGCCACGGCGCCGACGATATCATCGGGTTTGCCCACGCCCATCAGGTAACGCGGCTTGTCCTGCGGCAGCTGCTCCGGCGCGTGGTCGAGGCAGGCGAACATCGCCTCCTGACCTTCGCCCACCGCCAGCCCGCCCACGGCGTAGCCGTCA
>NZ_LWGH01001004.1:0-543 GCF_001635395.1 Sulfitobacter sp. HI0129
AAGTCACATCGTTTCATACTCAAGATATTGCATTTTATATCAAGGCTCTGACTGCAGTTTATTGTTTTGCGGCCACCTTGGTAACTGACATGGTGCATTCAAAAAGACATTAAAATTGGAAACGTGGCTGAAGTTCACCGCTCTTGAACGTCGAAAACGACCGAAACACAGCTTTGAGTGTCCGCTTTCATTGGGCAGCCCAATCTACCTTGTGTTCACAGCGAAGGTCCGCTCACCGCCCTCCTTCTAAGGGCCCTCGCAGGCACGGCATATTCATCCGCACGAAGGTCCGCCAAAGACCTCCCGACAAAACGCTACAACCACACCCCCAAACGAAAAACGCCGCCCCGGGGGGCGGCGTTTTCCTCATTCTACAGGTCCGTAGATCAGGGTGTGATCTTGTGGACCAGGCCTTCATCGACCACGGCATAGAGGCTGCCGTCCGGTCCCACGACGAGGGAGCGGAAGCGACCGGACTCCATACCTTCCGGCAGGGTCATCTCCGTGACGTCGACGACCTCGGTCTCATCCTCGGTCAGCTGG
>NZ_LWGH01001005.1:0-4049 GCF_001635395.1 Sulfitobacter sp. HI0129
CGCTGACAGGCGGCGGCCAGCGATGATAGCCCGAGGGTGCGCGCGCTGCCGCAAAGCCCGTGCAGATGCATGTCGCGGTGGTCGGGGTCACGCTCCGTCGAAAGAGTGGCCAGCGTTTCGCGCGCCTCGGCTGCAAAGAGGTTTGCTATCTTCTTCAGCTCCGCGTGGCCCAGATCACTGCGTAGTCTCTCGATTTGCCTGCGGTCCAGCATTGGCACCTCCATCCATCCTCGCGTTGCAGGATGGCGCTTCGGGCTTCACGCGGGATTAACGCACGGGGACTAGACCGGACGGTACGCAAGGACAGAGGGTCATGGCAGACAGGACGGCTCAGCTTCCCTTCGATACCTATCCGCCGCCCGGCCCGGGGGCCCAGCGCGTGCTGGTGGTCGATGACAGCCTGCTGCAGCGCCGTATTCTCGTCCGTGCGCTGCATGACTGGGGCTACGAGGTTGAGGAAGCCGCCTCTGCAGAGGAGGCAATGGCGCGCTGCACGAGCCGCCCGCCCGACCTTGTGCTGAGCGATTGGGTCATGCCGGGGATGTCCGGGGTCGAATTCTGCAAGGCGCTTCGGGCGCTCATGGTGTCGCGCTACGTCTATTTCATCCTGCTCACCGGCAAGACGGACAAGCGCGTGGTCGCCCGTGGGCTGGAATGGGGGGCGGACGATTTCCTGATCAAGCCGGTCAACAGCGAGGAACTGCGCGCGCGGCTGAAAGCGGGCGAACGTATTCTCGATATGCGCCGGGAACTGACGGAAAAGAACCGCATCATCGGGGAGACTCTGCATGAGCTTCAGCGCGTCTACGATTCGCTGGAACACGATCTGCAACAGGCGCGCAAGCTGCAGCAATCCCTGCTGCGCGAGCGGCATCGCGTCTTTGACGGGGCGGCGCTGTCGCAACTGCTTCGGCCCAGCGGCCATGTGGGGGGCGATCTGGTGGGGCATTTTCCCGCGGGTCCGGGGCAGATCGGGCTTTATGCGATCGATGTTTCGGGTCACGGCATCAGTTCGGCGCTGATGACAGCGCGACTGGCGGGGTATCTTTCCGCTTCGGCACCGGACCAGAACGTCGCCCTGAGGAAGGGCGGGGCGGGCTATGTCGCGCGGCCCCCGGCTGAGGTTGTTCATGTGCTCAACGATCTTGTGCTGAACGAAATGGGCACGGATCACTATTTCGCCTTCCTGCTCGCCTTCGTCGATCTGGCCACGGGGCGCGTGTGCGTCTCTCAGGCGGGGCAGCCGCACCCGGTGATCCAGCGCGCCGATGGCCGGATCGAGCAGAGCGGAACGGGCGGGTTTCCCGTGGGGCTGCTTCAGAATGCGTCGTTCGATCAGTTCGACCTGTCCCTTTCGCCGGGGGACAGCCTGTGGCTCTTGTCAGACGGATTTACCGAATGTCCGGACCCGGATGGCAATTTGCTGGGGGAACAGGGCCTCGCGCGGATGATGATGGCAGAGCAGGCCACGCGCGGGGAGGCGCGGTTGAACGGGCTGGTCCGGCAGCTCGAAACCTTTGCCGTCACGGATGAATTTCCGGACGATATCTCGGGGATATTGCTGGAATATCAGGGGCGGCGCGCGGCGTAGCGCAGCAGGAACCGGCGATCCCCTTCGTTGCCGAGCGAGCGGGCGGCCTCTTGCCACGGCAGGATGAGCGCGGTGTGGTCAGGCTCCGTCGGGTCGGACAGGCGGCGCGTGGGCCGGGCGAGGAAGATGTGGCAGAGCTTTTCGGCCCAGATGTCATATTCGGGCATGTAGACGAACCGCCGGAACGCGCCCACCCGCCGGGGCGCGGTGATGCCCCAACCGGTTTCCTCGCGGACTTCGCGGTGCAGCGCCTGCCACGGCGATTCGCCCGGATCGATCCCGCCCCCCGGTAGCTGAAGGTCGGGCATATCGGTGTTCTGCAAAGTCAGCAGAACCCTGTCATTCAACGGCAGAATGGCGTAGGCGCCCGCTCTCAGTTGATAGCGCTGACCCCTGTGCGGGGGGTGGCCGGCCCTTCGGATCATATGGTAGCCCCTTTTCGCTCGGGCTGATGCCCTTATATAGACGCGGTATGCCTGTCCCTCCCCACCAAGGAAAGCCGATGACCCAAGGAACCCAGATCGCCTGGGACGATTCAGTCCTGCCCTTTCAGCTCGACGCCAGCGATATGCGGGGTCGCGTCGCGCGTCTTGATGGCGTGCTCGAAGGCATTCTGAAACAACACGACTACCCCGAAAAGGTCGAGGCGCTCGTGGCCGAGATGGCCCTGCTGACCGCGCTGATCGGGCAGACGATCAAGCTGCGCTGGAAGCTGTCCCTGCAGGTGCAGTCGAAGGGGCCGGTCCGCATGATCGCCACGGATTATTACGGCCCCGAGGCGGAGGGCGAGCCCGCGCGGATCCGCGCCTATGCGAGCTATGATCCCGACCGGCTTACCGATGGCTCCCCGTTCGAGCAGGTGGGAGAGGGCTATTTCGCGATCATGATCGATCAGGGCAAGGGCATGACCCCGTATCAGGGCATCACGCCGCTGACGGGCGAATCCCTGTCGGCCTGTGCGGAGGCCTATTTTGCCCAGTCCGAACAATTGCCCACGCGCTTTTCGCTCAGCTTCGGCAAATCCTCCGGTCCCGATGTCGCCGAACGCTGGCGCGGCGGGGGTATCATGTTGCAGCATATGCCCAAGGCATCGCCATTCGCCGCGAAGGGCGAGGGGACCGGCGAAGTGATGGTGGCGCAGGACCTCGTGCATGGGGACGAGGCGGAGCAGTGGAACCGGGTGAACATCCTGCTCGATACGGTCGAGGATCTCGAACTGATCGGGCCGAGCGTGCCGCCCACCGACCTGTTGCTGCGCCTCTTCCACGAAGAAGGCCCCCGCGTCTTCGACCCGCAGGCGGTGCGCTTCGGCTGCTCCTGCTCCGAAGACAAGGTGCGGCAGAGCCTGTCGATCTATTCCTCGCGCGATATCGAGAAGATGACGACCGAGGAAGGCCGCGTCACGGCTGATTGCCAGTTCTGCGGTGCGCATTACGACCTCGACCCGGAGACCGTCGGCTTTGAGGCGGAAGCGGGCAAGGGTGCCTGACCGGCACGGCCATTTCCGGCGTGCTCTGGCCCGAACCGGGGTGGCCTCCTCCGACTTCGATCTCAACCCGGAGGCGGAGGTGCCGCTTCCGCGCAAGCTGCGCCCGGCGGGCGTGCTGGCGGCCATCGTCGAACAGGACGGTGAGCAGATGTTGCTTCTGACGAAGCGGTCCTCGGCGCTGAAGCACCACCCGGGCCAGATCGCCTTTCCGGGCGGCAAGCTCGATCCCGGGGATGCGGATGTGACCGCCGCCGCGCTGCGAGAGGCGCAGGAGGAGATTGGCCTGCCCCCCGAACTGGTGGAGGTGTTGGGAACGCTGCCCCCGCATGAGACGGTCACAAGTTTCGAGGTGACTCCGGTGGTGGGGATCGTGAAGGCTCCTTTCCGGATCGTGCCCGAGGCCGGAGAGGTCGCGGAGGTCTTTACGGTGCCGCTGTCTCATGTCCTTAACCCTGAGAATTACATGGTTCATTCGCGGCGTTGGCGCGGAAAACGCAGGTATTATTACGTCGTGCCCTACGGGCCCTATTACATCTGGGGCGCTACCGCGCGTATGTTGCGGACATGGGCAGACCGAATGACATCCACCTGACGCCGCAGGCCGCCGACTGGCTGGCGGACCCCCGTGTCAGCGCCGTTTGCGAGGCGGTCGCCTCGGACGGGGCCGGCATCTATTTCGTGGGTGGCTGCGTGCGCAACGCGCTGATGGGGCGCCCGGTGAGTGACGTGGACCTTTCCACGCCGTCCCGCCCTGAAGACGTGACCCGGAAATGCGAGGCAGCGGGCCTGCGCGTCGTACCGACCGGGGTTGGGCACGGTACCGTCACGGTCGTATCCGGCGGGCAGGGGTTCGAGGTGACGACCTTCCGCAAGGACGTGGCCACCGATGGGCGCCGCGCCACCGTCGCCTTCACAGATGATATCGCGGACGATGCGCGGCGGCGGGATTTCACGATGAACGCGCTCTAT
>NZ_LWGH01001006.1:0-211 GCF_001635395.1 Sulfitobacter sp. HI0129
CTCTATGTCGCGGCGCGTTTCGAAGCCGAATTCCCGCTCGGTCTTCCGGAAGAGTATGGCATCAACGGCGGCGTCTTCTATGACGTGGGGAACCTTTGGGATCTCAGCGATGTGAACCTGAACAGTGCCAGTGTCGTGGGTGAATCCGGCTCTTTCCGCCATGTGATCGGCGTTTCGGTCTTCTGGGATACGCCCGTGGGTCCCCTCCAGT
>NZ_LWGH01001007.1:0-234 GCF_001635395.1 Sulfitobacter sp. HI0129
GATGTAATGCTCCCCCCCGAAGGAGATCACCACGAGGTTCAGCAGTTGCGAGCCGATCAGAATGGTGAAGACCATGGAGGTCACCTTCGCCGTCTCGCGCACCACCGGCGTCAGCACGCCCGAGGTGTAGAGAACCCAGCAGGAGAACAGCAGCCCGAAGATGGCATAGAGATAAGCGCCATAGGCCACGATAAAGGCGATCCAGGACTCGAAGCTGACGGATTCGGTATTGAT
>NZ_LWGH01001008.1:0-302 GCF_001635395.1 Sulfitobacter sp. HI0129
CTGCGCCGGTTGCAGGGGGCGCACGCGGCCTGAAGGCTTCTGTCTTGCGCAACTGTGGTTGTCGCGGTCGGGGAGATGGTTTAACGGTAAACTAGTTTCCCCACCAACCGCGAGGTCCCGGAATGGCTGCAAAATCCTATGATGTGATCGTGATCGGCGCAGGGCCGGGCGGCTATGTCGCCGCAATCCGGGCCGCGCAGCTTGGCCTGTCGGTCGCGGTGGTGGAGCGTGAGCATCTTGGCGGTATCTGCCTCAACTGGGGGTGCATCCCCACCAAGGCGCTGCTGCGCTCGTCAGAGGTC
>NZ_LWGH01001009.1:0-299 GCF_001635395.1 Sulfitobacter sp. HI0129
GCCCGAGGTCCACCAGACGAGAGAGGAGAATACCCCGCCGACACTCGCGATGATAAGATAAGCCAATGGCATCAGCGACCCGTTCACCCGCGCAACCTAAGCGCGCTTCTATGGCGCGCAACTCGCGTAATGTGACTAGCATAGCAACCTGAAGTTGGGCTTGTATATCTTTATTTCTATCTTGAATTGGAAAAAAGGGCGCGCCGTGGTGCGGCGCGTCCTTTCGCTTGGTCGGACAAGGAGCTGATCGATCAGCTGCCTTGTTTGGCCGAAAGCCGGAAGAGCGAGCCATTCTCAAA
>NZ_LWGH01001010.1:0-315 GCF_001635395.1 Sulfitobacter sp. HI0129
GTGGTGAGCCCGAACCTCGTTCTGGCCTATCGCAGCGATATCGAGGGCGTGCGTTACAGCGCCTGCTGCAACCTGCCGCTTGCCGAAATCTCGCGCAAGTAAGGGGGGCCGCCATGCTGCGCTATATCATACGCCGGATTTTGGGAGTGCCCTTCCTGCTCCTTGGCGTGGCCAGCGTGGCGTTCATCCTGTCGCAAAGCACCAAGGGCGACCCCCTGTCCGCCCTGGTCCCCGAGCGGATGATGAACAACCCCGAGATCGTGGCGGCGGTGGAGGCGCAATGGGGCCTCGATCAGCCGCTGCCCGTTCGCTACG
>NZ_LWGH01001011.1:0-337 GCF_001635395.1 Sulfitobacter sp. HI0129
CTGAGAAGCTGGCTGAGCATCACGGGTTCACAGTGTCGGCTCAGTCTTCGATAGGCTTTGAACTTGGCCCGCGACACTCCAGACACCCGCGAAGAAGGCGCCGCCAAGCTGCCTGCTCTGCATGTGCTGATGGCAATGGGCTACATCTATGTCAGCGCGGGCGAGGCGTTGACGATGCGCGGGGCTGGCACGGGTGTGCTTCTGGAAAGCGTGCTGCGAGAGCGCCTGAAACGGTATCGGTTCGATCATCGGGGGAAGCACTGTGTGCTCTCCTCCGGGGGCATCGATGAGGTCGTGCGGACCTTGAGCTCAACCGGCCTGACCGAAGGGCTGATCC
>NZ_LWGH01001012.1:0-412 GCF_001635395.1 Sulfitobacter sp. HI0129
TTCGCGCAGTCGTCGATCTGCGGGTTGGACAGGCCCAGATAGGTCCGCTCGGCCTTGTGATAGCGGCGCATGCTTGCGGCGCGTTCGGGGTCGGCGCCCGCCGCGAGATCGGCAAGCGCCTCCTCCGGGGTCATTCCACCGTGACCGATTTCGCCAGATTGCGCGGCTGGTCCACATCCGTGCCTTTCGCGACGGCGGTGTGATAGGCCAGCAGTTGCGCCGGGACCGCGTAAAGAATGGGGGCGAGCATGTCGGGGCAGGAGGGCATCTCGATGCTGGACCAGACACCGTCGCCAGCTTCGTCCAGCCCTTTGCGGTCGGAAATCAGGATCACCTTGCCCTTGCGGGCCATCACTTCCTGCATGTTGCTGACCGTCTTGTCGAAAAGTCCGTCCCGCGGCGCCATGACCAC
>NZ_LWGH01001013.1:0-217 GCF_001635395.1 Sulfitobacter sp. HI0129
TTTCGCCGGGCCGAAGTCCGGTGACCTTTACCTCGATATCGCCCTCCCCGGTGACGGGGTCTTTCACCTTTAGTCCGGACAGCGTGATCATGCGATGCGCGATGTCGATGATCTTCTGCGGCTCGCCCATATGGAGCACGAAAACATCACCGCCGGTAGCATATGCCNCCGCCAAGAGCACAAGACGGGCCGCTTCGGGAATGGTCATGAAAAACCG
>NZ_LWGH01001014.1:0-216 GCF_001635395.1 Sulfitobacter sp. HI0129
CCAGCAGGGCCGACGACGCCTCTCCCTTCAGCACCAGCGCCAGTTTCCAGCCTAGGTTGTCCACATCTTGAATGCCGCCGTTTCCGCCACGCGCGCCGAAGGGACTGACAACATGGGCGCTGTCGCCGACAAAGATCACCCGCCCATGAACGAAGTTGTCCAGCATGGCGCAGCGGAAGCGATAGACGCTCATCCAGTCGAGCCGAAAGGGCGTAT
>NZ_LWGH01001015.1:0-6898 GCF_001635395.1 Sulfitobacter sp. HI0129
ATTCGCTTCTGCGCTTAGGTTGCCCTGAGGATCACGTCTTGGTGATCGGATACCAAGGATTGGAGACGCACATGGGCAAACGGGATGAATGGATCGCGAAATACGCGGACGATCTGAGGAACAAATGCGGCGTGGAGCCGGACATGGATCTGTTGACGAAGGTCACGATCGGCTGCGGACCGTCGATTTACAACGCAGACGCCCAGACCGTGGCGGCCAGCCAGACGAGCGAACTGAACACCATCAAGGAAAACTTCCTGATGAAAAAGCTGGGCCTGCCGGACAGCGATGAACTGATGGGCGGTATCCAAAAGGCGCTGACGACCTATGGCCGGTCAGAGCGGAACAAGTACCGCGCGGTTGTCTATTACCTGCTGACCAAGCATTTCGGCAAGGAAAGCGTCTATAACTGAATTTCCGGCGGGCCGCCGGTGAAAGGTGGCCCGTCGCTACCCGGGTCACGGCTCGACGCCGCCCATATCGCAGACGATGCGCCATTCTTCCTCAGTGACCGGTTGAACGGAGAGGCGGGAATTGCGCAGCAGGGCCATCTCGGACAGATCGGGCCGGGCCTTGGCGTCCGCCAGCGTGACCGGCCGGGCGAGGGGGCGCAGCGCGCGGATATCGACGCATTCCCAGCGCTCATCGTCGGTCGTGCTGTCGGGGTGGGCTTCGGCGATGACTTCCACGATCCCGACGACCGCTTTCTCGGACTGGGAGTGATAGAAAAAGCCCGTGTCGCCTTTCTTCATGTCCCGCATGAAATTGCGTGCCTGATAGTTGCGCACGCCGTCCCATTCCTCCCCCGCGTCGCCCTGGGCGACCTGATCGTCCCAGCTCCATGTGGAAGGCTCGGACTTGAAGAGCCAATGTGCCATCAGCCGATCACTTTCTTCCATTCGATCAGTTCGACGTTCTCGAACAGGCCCGCCTTGGCGTAGGGGTCGGCATCGGCCCAGTCCTGCGCCGCCTGCAGATCGGGCACATCCAGCACGATGAGCGATCCGGCCATGCCGCCTTCGGGCGTCAGCAGGGGGCCTGCCTGAAAAATGCAATCGCTGGCGTTCAGATAGTCGAGATGGGCGGGGCGGTTGTCCGCGCGGATGTTCTGCGCGTCCTTCTTGTCATGGGCGATCAGGGCGACGAGCATGTCATTCCTCCTTCAAGGGTCGGGTCAAAAGTTGCGCCATTGCGCTGCGAACGTCCAGTTCCTCATCCAGCAGGGCGGCGACGGTTCGGGTGATCGGCATATCGAGCGCGGCTTCCTGCGCGATGCGGTGCACGGCGCGCGCGGTGGCTGCACCCTCCACCGTGGTGGAGGCATCGAATGGCGTGCCCGCCCCGATGGATTGTCCCAGACGGTAGTTGCGTGACTGCTCCGAGGTGCAGGTAAGCGTAAGGTCCCCGAATCCCGACAGACCGGCGAGGGTCACGGGATCGGCCCCCCGCCAAGCCGCGAGGCGCTGCATTTCGGCGAAACCGCGTGTCATCAGCGCCGCGCGTGCGCTTTCACCCAGCCCGGCCCCCATCGCCGCGCCGCAGGCAATCGCGACCACGTTCTTCAGCGCCCCGCCCAGTTCCGCGCCCGTGGTGTCCGACGTCCGGTAAAGGCGCAGGTTTCCGGTGGTGAGCCGCTGCTGCAGGGCCTTTCCCGCCTCCGCATCGGCACAGGCGAGGGTCAGCGCCGTGGGCAGCCCCCGCGCGATATCCGCGGCAAAGCTGGGGCCGGTCAGGATGGCGGGCATCGAATCCGGCACCGCTTCGCGCAGGACGGATACGGGGCCGAGCCCGCTATCAAGCTCGATGCCCTTGCAGCAGGCCACGAGGTTCCGGCCCTTTAGCGCTGCGGCAAAGGGGGCGACCACCGCGCGCAGCTTTTGCATCGGCACCGCAAGCAGGATCGTTTCCGCCTCTGCGGCGTCGGGGCCTCCTTTGGCGAGGTGCAGGTTGTCGGGAAAGGGGCAGCCGGGCAGGCGGGCCGTGTTTTCGCGGGCCTCTGCCATGTCACGCAGGTCACGCGCCATGAGTGTGACCGGACCGGCCTGACCAAGGGAAATCGCCAGCGCGGTTCCAAAGGCTCCAGCCCCGTAGACAGCGACGCTCATGCCTTGGCACCCTTCTTGCCGCTGCCCAGCATGGGCTGCGCGTTCGAATCGAGCGGCCAGCGGGGCCGGGCAGAAAGCGTCATGTCGTCGAACCTGTCTTCCTTCCAGTTCAGCAGGGCCGCAAAGGCGATCATCGCGGCGTTATCGGTACACAGATGCAGGGGCGGGGCGGTGAACTCGGCCCCCGCCGCTTTGGCAACGCCTTCAAGCTGTTCGCGGATCGTCTGGTTGGCCGCGACGCCACCCGCAACGCAGAGGCGGGTGCTCGCTTCGCCACCTTCTGACACGGCGCGGCGTGTCTTTTCGGCCAATACCTCGCTCACCGCTGCCTGAAACCCAGCCGCGATATCGGCCTGATCCTGACGGGTCAGCCCGCCTTTTTCGGCGACGATGGCATCCCGGGTGCGCAGCACGGCGGTCTTGAGGCCGGAAAAGGACATATCGCATCCCTCCCGGTCCAGCAGGGGACGGGGGAACCGGAACCGGGCCGCGTTCCCGTCTTTCGCCGCCCGTTCGACCGAAGGACCGCCGGGCTGGGGCAGGCCGATCAGCCGAGCGATCTTGTCGAAGGCTTCGCCCGGCGCGTCGTCGATCGTGCCGCCCAGTCTTTCGAAGCGATCCGGGCCGCAAACGCGTATGAAGAGGCAATGCCCCCCGGACACCAGCAGCAGGAGATAGGGGAAGGCTATCGATTCCGACAGCAGCGGCGATAACGCATGCCCGGCCAGATGGTTGACCCCGATGAGCGGTTTGCCCGTCGCCGCGGCAAGCCCCTTGGCGCACATCACCCCGGAAACCACGCCCCCGATCAGCCCCGGCCCGGCGGTCACGGCGATACCGTCCACCCCGGCAAGGGAAAGGCCTGCATCGTCCAGCGCCTTTTCCACGCAGAGGTCGAGCTTTTCGGCATGGGCGCGGGCGGCGATTTCGGGCACGACGCCCCCAAAGGCCGCATGCAGGTCGTTCTGGCCCACCACGACAGAGGACAGGATGCGCAGGCTGCCATCCGCCGTGCGCTGGACAACAGCTGCGGCAGTATCATCGCAACTGCTTTCAAGGCCGAGGATGGTCAGCGCGGAGGACAAGAAGGCGGCTTTCGTTGAATGACGGTTGTTCAGCAGGTATCACCCCATGACGGAGCGAACAACAAGGGCCGCCATGACCGTGCCACTTCTGCTGCTGACCCGCCCGCAGGACGACAGCGAAGGCTTCGCGGTCGGGCTGGCGCCCGATCTGCTGCCCGGCTTACGTGTCGTCATGGCGCCGCTTCTGCAGATCGCGCCCGTCACGCCCGTGCCTGATTATGGGCCTTGTGACGGGGCGATCTTTACCTCGCGCAATGGGGTTGCACTCGCTCCGGACGGCGACGGCAGGCCCGCGTTTTGCGTGGGCCCCCGGACGGCGGCGCAAGCTACGGAGCGGGGGTGGGATACGCCGGCAGTGGCCGCCACGGCGGATGAACTGTTAGCCGCCCTGTCGAAGACGCCGCCCGCCGGTCGTGTCATCCATTTCGCCGGAAAACACAGGCGTGGAAACATCGCGGAGCGGTTGAGCGCCGCCGGGATGACGGTGGAAACCTGTATTCTCTACGATCAGCGGCGCCGCGGCCTGACGCCGGAAAGCCGCGCCGAACTGGCTGCGGCAAGCCGGATCATCGCGCCTGTCTTTTCACCCCGCACGGCAGAGATCTTCGTAGAGGAGGTACCGTTTCAGGACCGGATCGAGGTCGTCGCGCTCAGCCCTGCGGTGGCTGCGGCCCTGCGCTCCGGCAGCTTTGCGGAGCTGCACATTTGCGCCCATCCCAATGCAGGACAAATGACGGAAGATATTGAAAAGCTTCTACGCCGCGCCACCTTCGCTTGAGGGAGGCCACCTTGCCGGATAAGGTTGGTCAGTCTAACTGGCGGAATTGTCAGAATCGGAGAGGTGGAAAGAGTGGCGAAAGCTAAGAAACCGGTAGCAGCGTCAAGCAAGGCAACGCAGGCTGCGAAATCCGACGCGAAGGAGACGCAGGACAAGGCCAAGGTTTCCGGGGCTGCGGAGGGCGCGAAGCCGGATTCCACGGCGTCGACCGGCAAGTCCACGGCAGACAAGTCCGCCGCCACACCGACCCCCGAAGGCAAATCCGAAAGCGCGAAATCCGGTTCCGCGACGGCTGACGCAACAAAGCCCGCGGCGAAGTCGGGTTCCCAGCCTGCCAAGTCCTCCACCCCCATGGCTAAGTCGGATGACAAGGCGAGTGATGCCAAGCCCGCGAAAAGCGCGGCTGATACCGGCAAGCAGGACAAACCCGCCGAGACGAAAAGTGCCGCCGCCACTGTCGCATCGGGGAAGGATGCCAAGGATGACAAGCCCGCGTCGGGTGCGTCGGACAAAGGCGATACCGCCAAACCCGCCGACGCCTACGCCAGCACGGTGAGCAAGCCTGCCAGCGGGAATGACACGGCAAAGACAGCACCCGGCGCGTCGGGCGATGCCACGAAATCGGAGGCCAGCAAGGCCGGATCGCAGAAAGCAGGAAGCGCGGCAAGCGCCACTGCCAAGACGTCCGAAAGCGCTGCACAATCCCCCGCTTCGTCGTCGGCCCCGGAAAAAACAGCCCCGTCGCAAAGCAAAACGACACCACCCGCCGCTACTTCGCAGGGCGAACCTGACAGGCGGCGCAGTGTATTCTGGCCGCTCGTGCTTGGCGGTCTCGTGGCGGGCGGGTTGGGCTTCGCCGCGTCCGAGCTTGATCTGCTGGAACGCCGTAGCGCGCCGGTAGAGGATGGGGACTGGCGCGAAGCGGTGGCCCAGCAGCAGGAACGTATCGCCGCGCTCGAAAACGCCCCGGCCCCCGAGGCGCCGGTGGTCACTGGCGAAGCCGTGGATCTTGCCCCCCTTGAGGCCCAGATCGAAACGCTGACGCAATCCATGAACGAATTATCCGCACGGATCGAGGCGCTGGAAGCGCGCCCGGCGGAAACCACGACGCCGGAAGACATAACTGCAGTGTACGATTCAGAAATCGCGCAACTTCGCGAGGATCTGGGCGCGGAGCAGTCCGAACTGCGGCAATCGATCGAAGCCGAACGGTCGCGCCTGCGCGAGACCATCGAAAGCCAGCGCGCTGAAATCCAGACCTTGCTCGAAAACGCGCGCAGTGTCGAAGAGGCCACCGCCGACGCGGCCCGCGATGCTGCTGTACAGGCCGCGCTGACCCGTATTTCGACCGCCGTGGCCAACGGAAAGCCCTTCGCGACGGCGGTTCAGGAACTGGAGGCCGCCGGTGTTTCAGACATCCCCGAGGCGCTGCGGCAATCGGCCGAGAACGGTGTCGCCACGCTCGCCAACCTTCAGGATCGCTTTCCCGATGCGGCCCGCAGTGCGCTGAGTGCCGCCCGCGTGGCGGGCGGGGATACGTCCGAGACGGGCGTTGCGGGCTTTCTGCGCCGGCAGCTGGGCGCGCGTTCCGTCGCCCCGCGTGACGGGACCGACCCGGATGCCGTTTTGTCCCGCGCGGAGGCCGCGGTGCGTGACGGTCGCCTGACCGATGCACTGGCAGAGATCGAAACCCTGCCTGAACCGGCACAGGCCGCGATGCAGGAATGGTTGCAGGACGCCCGGGCCCGGCAGTCCGCCGAAGCCGCGACCGAAGAACTGGCGCAACGCCTGACGGCTAACTGAGGAATTCCGAATTATGATTTGGTCGCTGATCAAGATTGTCCTGTTCGTTATCATCGTCGCAGCACTTGCCTATGGCGCCGCCTATCTGCTCGACAGTCAGGGCGGATTGCAGGTCACCGTCATGGGAACGGAATACAACTTCGGGCCGCTGCAATCGGTCATCGCAGTGCTGTTGCTGGTGCTTGCCGTCTGGCTCCTGTTCAAGATCCTCGGTTTGCTCGTGGCGACATGGAAGTTCCTGAACGGGGACGAAACCGCCATATCGCGCCATTTCGACCGGAACCGTGAAAAGAAGGGGCTGGAAGCCCTGTCCGATGGCTTGATGGCTCTAGCGAGCGGCGAAGGGCGCGTGGCCATGAACAAGGCCGCGAAGGCGGATCGGTATCTCAACCGTCCGGAGGTCACGAACCTGCTGACGGCACAGGCCGCCGAAATGGCCGGAGACCGCCGCAAGGCAGAAGAAAGCTATCGCAAGCTCATTGAAAACGAGCGTACCCGATTTGTCGGCGTGCGCGGCATCATGCGGCAGAAGCTGGCCGAGGGCGATACCGAGACCGCCTATCAGCTTGCGCAGAAAGCCTTTGCGCTAAAGCCGAAGCACGCCGAAACCGGCGATACCCTGCTGAAGCTTCAGGCCAATCGCGAAGACTGGAGCGGCGCACGCAACACGCTGAGCACCAAGCTGAAACATGGCCAGATCCCCCGCGATCTGCACAAACGCCGCGATGCCGTACTGGCGCTGTCCGAGGCAAAGGAAGACATCGCCGCCGGGCGCACGCAGGAAGCGCAGGAATCGGCCATCGAGGCGAACCGCCTGTCGCCGGACCTCATCCCCGCCGCGGTCATGGCCGCGCATGCCTATCTGGATCAGGGCAAGAAGCGTCAGGCCAGCCGCGTGCTCCGCAAGGCGTGGGAAGCGCAGCCGCATCCCGATCTCGCGGCGGCCTTTGCCGCGATCGAACCCGATGAGACGCCGCAACAGCGGATCAAGCGGTTCGGCGCCCTGACACGGCTGCAGCCCGACCATCCCGAAACACGCATGCTTCTGGCCGAGCTTCACGTGGCCGCCGAAGACTTTCCGCAGGCGCGCCGGTCCTTGGGCGATCTGGTGGAATCCGAGCCTACTG
>NZ_LWGH01001016.1:0-206 GCF_001635395.1 Sulfitobacter sp. HI0129
GTCTGTGCGCTGCGCGGCGACAGCGAGGTGCATAACGTCATCCCCCAGACCGTGCTGATGCGGGGGACCGTGCGCACGCTTGATGCAGGTGTGCGCGACCTGGCCGAGGAACGGGTGCGCGCCCTCGTTGAACACACCGCCGCCGCCTATGGCTGCACCGCCAAGATCGACTACGAACGTGGCTATCCCGTGATGGTGAATCACAC
>NZ_LWGH01001017.1:0-349 GCF_001635395.1 Sulfitobacter sp. HI0129
ATGCCGTGGTAGATCTCGGGGGTCATGTAGTTGTGGGCCAGGATCACTGCATTGCGCTGTTTCTTCAACGCGTTGATCGCGACCACATAGGGGGCGAAGATCGCCCAGTCGGGCGGCGAGATCACCCGCTCCATCTTGCTGTAAATCCCGGCATGCGCCGCGGCCAGTTCGGCGGATGGGGCAAGATCGTAGTGATGGGCAAGTTCGGTGCGCAGCGCGGTCTGATCAAGCAAGTGCTAAATATCCTCGGGTTATTACAGCCCATTCCGGGCAGTGCGGTCTAACCGGCAACGTTGAGATTTCCGGTGGTGGGATGTTTAGGGGGCGGCTTACGTAAGGGCAAGCGGGT
>NZ_LWGH01001018.1:0-326 GCF_001635395.1 Sulfitobacter sp. HI0129
CGGTTCAAGCATCGCATCGCAACCTCGCCGCTGGGTGGGGCGGCCGGGGCATTGCGCGACCAGTGGCGCGGTCTGCGGAGTTTGCGGAACCCCGAACTGGGCCTGCTGACGCGCGAAGACGCCATGGTCAACGCGGTCCTGCAGGCCCGCATCGGGGCGGATTGGAACTGTCTCGACATCGGGGCGCATCTCGGCTCGGTCTATTACCGGCTGACCCGGGGCCAGCACCGGATGATTGAGGCCAGCCCCGGCAAGGCGCAGATGCTGGGCGACCGGTTCGGAGCGAAGGCCGTCATCGAATGTGCGGTGTCAGATACCGAGGGCGC
>NZ_LWGH01001019.1:0-263 GCF_001635395.1 Sulfitobacter sp. HI0129
GAGACATTCGAAGGCACTTCGCCCTGCAACCGGGCCGAGGCTGCAGCGCTATTCGAGGCTCTCGACCGGCTGAGCCCTGCAAATGGCGCCACTCCCACGCTCGCGATCCTATCGCCCTACACGGCACAGTGCCGCCTCCTCCATGCGCGCGTGTCCTCGCGCGTCGACCCTGAGACCAGGCACCTGAACGGCTTCGCCAGCCCCAAGGGCGACGGCGTATTCGTTCAGACAATTGACAGCTTCCAGGGTGGCGAAGCCGACCT
>NZ_LWGH01001020.1:0-366 GCF_001635395.1 Sulfitobacter sp. HI0129
GGTTCTCCATATTGGAAAGCGGTCCCCGATGTCAGGACCGCTTCGTCAATTTCAGCGCCCTATACTAATGCCTGCCAGCGCAGGCGCAAGCCGGTATGCGGCATCACGTCCGTCAACGGCGCCCTTGCCGCCTGCATGGCCCTTGACCACCGGGCGTGCCCATGGCCTTTTGGCGGCTTGATACACCAGCAAAGGACGATCACCATGATCCCTTCCGTACTGCCCACCTATGCCCGCGCACCCCTGTCCTTCGTGAAGGGCGAAGGGGTCTGGCTGGTGGAGGAAGGCGGGCGACGTTTTCTCGACCTCGGGGCGGGGATCGCCGTGAACGCGCTGGGCCATGCACATCCGGCGCTCATTCGTGCG
>NZ_LWGH01001021.1:0-276 GCF_001635395.1 Sulfitobacter sp. HI0129
GGCTACGGGCGGAGTGATCATCGACATCATGCCAAAATAGAGGACAAAAAGATGAGCGGATATGGGATCGATTCCCAATCTGGTCAGCGCCGGTGCGACCAGCGCGGCCAGAAGCACGTAGACCGCGATAGTAGGCATTCCCATACCAAGGACGATGGAAACTCCTGCTGCTAGAAACAGCAGTGTGAGGGCCTCGTCACGCGCGAACCCCACAAGATAGGACGTCATGCCAAAGCTAAGCCCGGTTTCATTCAAAACTCCGATCACGATACCGGC
>NZ_LWGH01001022.1:0-1544 GCF_001635395.1 Sulfitobacter sp. HI0129
GCGCCGTACCCTGCGCATCGATGGCCCATTCGGAACCCTTGAGCCACGCCTGCCCCGCCGCTTCGCGGCCCGCATCGGTGTAATCGTGCAGCGCATGGGCCATTTCCATGCCGTAAAGGCCGGGTTTCGGGCCAAAGACCCGGGGCGCGTGCTGAAGATAGGGGTTCATGTCCGCCGCTTCCTCTCGCTTCGAAAGGACTTCGGCACCCGCTTCGAACAATTGTGAAAGGCCCGGGAAAACGTCGCGGAAGAGCCCCGAGACCCGCAGCGTCACATCGATGCGGGGCCGGTTCAACAGGGTGAGGGGTATGACCTCGAAACCCGAAACCCGTTCGCTGCCCGCGTCCCACTTCGGCGCCAGCCCGGCGAGATGCATGGCCATGGCGATTTCCTCGCCCGCCGTGCGCATGGTGGCGGACCCCCAGAGGTCCACGACCAGACCGCGCGGCCAGTCGCCGGTGTCCTGCAGATGGCGGCGCAGCAGTTCCTCCGCCAGTTTCACGCCCTGCGCATGGGCGGCACGGGTGGGCACGGCACGCGGGTCGACGGAAAAGAGGTTGCGGCCTGTGGGCAGAACATCGGACCGGCCCCGGTAGGGGGAGCCCGACGGGCCCGCATCGACCCTGCGGCCCCGCAGTGCCTGCAACAGGCCGTCGTTCTCACCCTCGGCGGTGCCGAAGACATGCAGCCCGTCACCATACTGGCTTTCCTTGATGTCGCAGACGAAACGGTCGATCCGGGTGATCGCTTCGGCGGCGGAGCTTGCGGCATCGAGACCGAGGTCTTCCTCGACCCCGGCGGCCTGCGCTTCGGAGCGGATCGTTTCGACCAGCCGGTCCCGGCGGGAGGGGTCGAGCCCGTCGGCGGTTGAATATTCGTCGAGCAGCCGTTCCAGTTGCAACAGCCCGTCGGGCACGGCGCTGTCCTTCATCGGCGGCGGCAGATGGCCCAACGTGACTGCCCCGATGCGCCGTTTGGCCTGCGCCGCCTCACCCGGATCATTTACGATGAAGGGATAGATCACCGGAAGCGGGCCGGTCAGAACTTCGGGCCAGCATTCGTCAGACAGGGCCACCGCCTTGCCGGGCAGCCATTCCAGCGTGCCATGCGCCCCCATGTGAATCAGGGCATGCAGCCGCTGCGACCGCAGCCAAAGGTAGAACGCCACATAGGAATGGCGCGGGACCCGGGCGAGGTCGTGATAATCGTCGTCCCGGGATGCAGGATCGCCGCGTTCGGGCTGCAGCGCCACCAAGGCGTTCCCGCAGCGGATGGCGGGGAAGTGAAAGCTACCGTCGCGCACCAGGGGATCCGCTTCGGGCCTGCCCCATGCTTCATGGACCGCCTCGCGTAGTGGCTCCGGCAGATCATCGAGCGCCGCCTCGTAGTCAGACAGGGACCATTCGAGTATCTCGCTGGCCAGCGCCCGGCCAAAACCTATCTGCGGGCGCACCCCATAGCCGAAGCCCGCCAGCATCAGCAGCATGTCTTCGACACTCGCCAGCGCATCAAGGCCGACCGCATGGGCCAGCTGATCTGTCCGA
>NZ_LWGH01001023.1:0-343 GCF_001635395.1 Sulfitobacter sp. HI0129
CCCCAGCCCGGTGCGGGGGGCGCTGTGACGATGATGCCGAGATCCTGTAGCTTCATGGGGTCCCCCCTGCGTGCGCGTCCGCGACCCGTTGTATCATGGGCGCGTAGTGATCGAAGCCAGGCGTCTGCCGGGCCGGGTCCTTGCCGGCGTCGTCCCAGATCCGGACCTGAAGGATCGCATCCAGATTCGGCTCAGCGGCGAAGCGCCGTACTTCATCGGCATCCATCGGCCCGCCCTGCAGGTTCAGCGTATGTACCGAAGCCGGACTGAGCTTGTCGAAATAGGCGGGGTCGGTGGCGCAGAGATAGCGTTTGGCCGCCACGTGATGGCGGATCGGGTCTGT
>NZ_LWGH01001024.1:0-396 GCF_001635395.1 Sulfitobacter sp. HI0129
TGCCGAAAGGCTGGGGGCGTCCGAAATCGAAGGTGCATTTGGCAAGTTGCATATTGTAAAGCCCGGCCCCAGCAATCCCGATCCGGATCTCTCCGACGTGGCGGTACTGCTCTATACCACCGGAACGACGGGCGATCCCAAGGGTGTGATGCTGACCCATGACAACGTCCGTTTCGGCGGCACGGCTTCGGCCAACCTGCGGGAAATGAGGCCCGATGATCTGATCTACGGTGTGCTGCCCATTACCCATGTGTTCGGTCTGGCCTCCGTGGTGACAGCCTCCTGCTATGCCGGGGCCGCCGTCCGGCTGGAAGCACGTTTTTCCGCAGCCAAGCTTTTTGCGGCGCTTCAAGACGGGGTGACGCTGCTGTCCGCCGTTCCGCAGATGCATGCCCT
>NZ_LWGH01001025.1:0-232 GCF_001635395.1 Sulfitobacter sp. HI0129
AGGACCTCGGCCCGGTCGTTGGCCTTGACCGCATAGGTCACGAGACCGGGGAACCCGGCGCGGAAGGCCGCGGCGGTGTCCTGCAGCACCGCGGGGGCGAAATGCAGCACCGGATGATCCGGGCGCGTTGCCGCCAAATGGGCCGCGGGGGAGGAATGAAGGGGGTCTGCTCTGCGCATGGGATGCCTCTCTGCTTGGTCGGGCGATTGTCTCTTTCGACCATTCTGGCCCG
>NZ_LWGH01001026.1:0-15216 GCF_001635395.1 Sulfitobacter sp. HI0129
GTGCCTTCACCACTTCGTCGAGGAAAACGCGGAGGCGCTGCAGAACGCCGCCCAGCAGAAGGGCGGCGTTCTGCAGCGCCTCCGCGTTTTCCTCGACGAAGTGGTGAAGGCACGTGGGCCTTGTGGGAATATCGAACATCTCGTCTTCTCATTGAATGCCCTCAGCGGAATGCCTCGGGTGACAAGAGCCGGAGCTTCCATGGGCGCAAGAAGCCGTTCGACTGCCTACTGCAAGCTGGAGGAGTTCGAGTATCTGCCACGAGCTCCCAATCCTGCGGCGTTGGCAAAATAGACATTGGCCAATACTGCTGGATCCGAAGGGAGAAACTGAAATAAATTTGTAACCAACTGATCAGATGTCTCTACCGCCCTGCTGCGGGTTCATGAAGTTGACGAGGCAATTGCCCGATGGCCGGGCCTGAGGCAGAAATGACCAAAGCGAGGCGCCTGGCTGGTGCCCCGCAACAATCAGAATTGAGTAGGCATTGGTTCGATCGCCGTCCTCCAACGTCTCCTCGACGACCCGCGGCTTCTCAGTGACCGGCGAGCGACGCCGACGGCCACCATCGGTGATGATCTCTATCCCAGACATAAGCATGTGCTTAGGCATATGCCTAAGCTTCCAGGGCCATACCCAAGTGTCCTGTCGGAATGGTGGCCAGTTCACTCGCCGGATGAATACCGTGGCTGGTCCCTGCCTCGCGCTGATCTTCCCCGGCGTTGTTGGACAACTCAGCTGACAATCGCAGCGCCCCATTCCCCAGACACACCTATCCCCCTCGTGCACGGCAGTTGTGGAGACTCTCTCCACATGCGAAGACTGTTCCCAAAAGGCCACGAGCAGACAGATGAACCCAATTACACAACAAGAAATCAACAAGGCCGCTTGGGGCGCCTGTGACACATTCCGCGGCGTGGTCGATCCCTCGATCTACAAGGACTACGTCCTGACCATGCTGTTCCTGAAATACGTCTCGGACGTATGGAAGGACCACCGCACGCGCTACGAGGCGGAGCATCCGGACGCGCCTGAGCTGGTTGAAGCCATGATGCAGCAGGAGGCTTTCGTCCTTCCCGAGGGCGCCGCGTTCGATGCCTTGCACAAGCGCCGCTTCGAGGCTGGGAACGGTGAGCGTATCGACAAGGCGCTGCACGCCGTCGAAGAGGCCAACGGCTCCAAGCTCAAGGACGTCTTCCAGGACATCAGCTTCAACTCGAACAAGCTGGGCGACGAGGAGCAGAAGAACGACATCCTTCGCCACCTGCTTGAAGACTTTGCCAAGCCCGCGCTCGATCTGCGCCCGTCGCGTGTCGGCGCGCTCGACATCATCGGCGGGGCTTACGAATACCTGATCTCCCGCTTCGCCGCCTCGGCAGGCAAGAAGGCGGGCGAATTCTATACCCCAGCCGAGGTCTCGGAACTCATGGCCCGCATCGTCGATCCGCAGGAAGGCGACGACATCTGCGATCCGACCTGTGGCTCCGCCTCCCTCCTCATGAAATGCGGGCGTCTGGTGCGTGAACGCAGCGGCACGCGCCGCTACGCGCTGTTCGGGCAAGAGGCTATCGGCTCCACCTGGGCGCTGGCCAAGATGAACCTCTTCCTGCATGGCGAAGAGAACCACCAGGTCGAATGGGGCGACACGATCCGCAACCCCAAACTGCGCACCTCGGACGACATGCTGCGCCACTTCGATATCGTGGTCGCCAACCCGCCCTTCAGCCTTGAGAAATGGGGCATCGAAACCGCCGAGAACGACAGGTTCGCGCGGTTCCGCCGTGGCATTCCGCCCAAGACCAAGGGCGACTATGCCTTCATCCTGCACATGATCGAGACACTGAAACCTGGCAGCGGGCGCATGGCCGTCGTCGTGCCCCATGGCGTGCTGTTCCGCGGCTCCACTGAAGGCAAGATCCGCCAGAAGCTGATCGAAGAGAACCTGCTGGATGCCGTGATCGGCCTGCCGGAAAAGCTGTTCTTCGGGACGGGCATCCCGGCCGCGGTCCTGATCTTCCGCAAGCGCAAGACGGATGACAGCGTGCTGTTCATCGATGCCAGCCGTGAGTTCGTAGCCGGCACCAACCAGAACGCACTGAGCGAAGAGAACCTCGTGAAGATCGAGCAGACCTTCCGCGCCCGTGAGACGGTCGACAAATACGCCTATTGCGCGACCAAGGCCGAGATCGTCGAGAACGACTTCAACCTGAACATCCCGCGTTATGTCGACACCTTCGAGGAAGAGGACGAAATCGACCTGATGGCTGTGCGCGCCGAGCGCACGCAACTGAAAGACGATCTGGTCGAGCTGGAAGCGCGAATGGAAGGCTATTTGCGGGAGCTCGGCTATGGTGCCTGACGGGTGGAATCACGCCCTTTTGCAAGACGTGTGCGGGGAGAAAATCGTATATGGTATCGTGCAGGCTGGTGAGCATGTCGACGCCGGCATTCCCTATATTAAGAGTTCAGACGTAGGCGGGGCAATCAATGCGGGTGCCTTGGCCAAGACCGCTTTGGATATACATCGTCGCTATAAACGTTCGACCGTTGAACCGGGTGACATTATTTTCTCGCTACGCGGAAACACTGGCGCGACAAGCATTGTTCCCCCTGATTTGCCAGAGGCCAACCTTACCCAGGGAACAGCACGAATTGCGGTGAACGGCAAAGCCTTTGGACCTTTTTTACGATATCAACTCGGATCCCACTCAGTCCGGGCAAATATCTATGCAGTTTCAAAGGGGAGCACTTTCACTGAAATCTCTCTTGCTGACCTTCGCAAAATTCGCGTTCTCCTGCCGCCACTCCCCGAGCAAAAGAAGATTGCGGAGATCCTGTCGACATGGGACCGGGCCATCGAGACGGTCGAGGCGCTGCTGGCCACTGCCCGCACCCAGAAACGCGCCCTCATGCAAACCCTTCTCACCGGCAAACGCCGCTTCCCCGAGTTCGAGGGGCAAGAATGGCGCGAGGTTCCGCTAAATAAAATTTCTGAACCAGTGTCGGATAGGAATTCGGGAAATGACATCCCGGTGCTGACCATTTCCTCAAAAGCCGGTTTTGTGCGACAGGACGACAAGTATTCGCGTAACATGGCCGGAAAGAGCGTGGAGCGATACTATCATCTGCGCGAAGGAGAATTTGCCTACAACAAAGGAAACTCTCTCACCTATCCGTTCGGTTGTGTTTTGCGTCTCGACGAATATGCAGAAGGATTGGTTCCCCACGTCTACGTGTGTTTTCGCCTAAAAGATGGTTGCAACTCAGATTTCTATCGTGGCCTCTTCTTGGCGGACTACCTTAAACCTCAGCTAAGTCGATTGGTTAATACAGGCGTTAGGAACAACGGGCTGTTGAATATTAGCCCATCTGCCTTCTGGACTGTGACCGTGCCCGTCCCTCCTTTGCAGGAACAGGAGAAGATTGGGAGGGTGATGGCAGACTGTCTGGATGAGGAGCGTCGGCTTGTCGCAAACATTGACAAACTCCGCACTGAGAAAAGAGCTCTGATGCAGCAGCTCATGACCGGCAAGCGACGGGTTGCTCTCGAATGAGTTCTCGGACAGGCTATCAAAATGGAAAAAAGTTATTGGACAGAGCGGCTTCATCCTTCGCCGCGCACAGATCACCGCACTGACTGGGAGCGCGATTACGCGCGGGTCGTGCACTCCGCCAGCTTCCGCCGGCTCCAGGCCAAGACACAGGTTCTTGGCCTCGGGGACGGCGACTTCTATCGGACGCGTCTGACACATTCTATGGAAGTCAGCCAGATCGGCGTTTCGATCACCAAGAAGCTCTATCGGAAGGCCAAGAAAGCAAGGCAGGATGGCGACGAGACGGAGCTCGATAGCGCAGCACTCGCGCATCTCCCACATCCGATGTTGATGAACACGATCTGCCTTGCCCATGATATCGGGCATCCTCCGTTCGGGCACGGAGGCGAAGTCGCCCTCAACAGATGCATGCTGCCCTATGGTGGTTTTGAGGGAAATGGTCAGACCCTTCGAATTGTGACAAAGCTCGACAAGTATGCCGAAGGCCACGGTATGAACCTCACCCGGCGCGCTGTTCTGGGTGTCATCAAATACCCGGTGCCCTTCAGCGAAGTTGTGGACTGGACCATTGTTCCCGGCGGGGAGCCCAAGGCACCCGCGCCGGAGGCAAAACTCGCCAGGGGTGATCCCGCCTACAAGGTGGTTACGCCGGATGGCTCCCTCTTCGTCGCTGGGGACTTCAAACCACCAAAGTGCTATCTTGATGATGAAGATCAGGACGTGGTTCTAAATTGGGTTGCCAAAGAAATCCCCGATTGGGCGAAGATCAGGACCTCTCGAAAGCCTAAGGAAGCTGGGAAGCACGCAAAGACCAAGTTCAAGTGTCTGGATACCTCCATCATGGAGTTGGCAGACGACATCGCCTACGGCGTTCACGACCTTGAAGATGCCATCGGGCTTGGTCTCATTTCCCGTCGAGCATTTCTCCACTGGTTCGAGGACAAGTCCAAACGAAAGGAAAGCTTGTCGCAGCTGCTTGATAAGCATTTCGATGGACGTTTTGATGAATTCACCCGTCAACTGTTCGAATGTGACACCCCAGAACGCAAACAGGCGATCGGGCGCATGGTCGGGTTTTTTGTGGAAGGCACGACTTTCGCCGAGGCAAATCCAGAATTTGAAGAGCCGTTGTTCAAGTATCAAGCGATTTTCAAATGCGGTGCGTGCGATGAAAAGGCGAAGATCAAGGACGCGCTCGATACGCTTCAGGGTTTGGTGGTGGAACTTGTTATCAAGACACCCGCTGTCCAGCAACTTGAATTCAAAGGCCAGAAGATGGTCTCCGAGCTTTTCGAAGCCTTCGCGACAGATCCCAAGAGACTTCTCGATGAACGCCACTATATAAAGACCATTCAAGGTGGAGGCGACACACCCACGGCTCGAGTCATCTGCGATTATATCGCCGGTATGACCGACAACTACGCGACCAACCGCTATCAGCAGCTTTTTCAGCCCAGAACCGGCTCAGTCTTCGATAGGCTTTGAACTTGGCCCGCGACACTCCAGACACCCGCGAAGAAGGCGCCGCCAAGCTGCCTGCTCTGCATGTGCTGATGGCAATGGGCTACATCTATGTCAGCGCGGGCGAGGCGTTGACGATGCGCGGGGCTGGCACGGGTGTGCTTCTGGAAAGCGTGCTGCGAGAGCGCCTGAAACGGTATCGGTTCGATCATCGGGGGAAGCACTGTGTGCTCTCCTCCGGGGGCATCGATGAGGTCGTGCGGACCTTGAGCTCAACCGGCCTGACCGAAGGGCTGATCCCGGCCAACAAGGCCCTGACGTCGCATATCACCAAGGGGATCACCGTCACCGAGTTCGTCGACGGTGAAAAAACCAGCAAGACCATCCCGCTGATCGACTGGACCGATGTCGGGGCCAATGATTTCCATGTGGTCGAGGAATTCAGCGTGCAGCGCCCCGGCGGGCTTGGGAGCTACCGGCCCGACATCGTGGTCTTCGTCAACGGCATCCCTTTAGCCGTCATCGAGGCCAAGCGCCCTGTTTCGACGACGCGCGACAAAGCGATGGTCGAAGAAGGTATCAGCCAGCACCTGCGCAACCAGCAGGGAGACGGCATCCAGGATCTCTATGCCTATTCACAGCTGCTTCTGTCGATTTCCGGCTCGGAGGGGCTTTATGGGACCACTGGCACAAAGAAAAAATTCTGGTCGATCTGGCGCGAGGAAGAGCTGCCAGAGGCGGAGCTTTCGGCCATCCGCAATGCCAAGCTGAAGCCTGACCAAGTAGACAGCGTCTTTGCCGAGCGTCCGGGTTATGCCTTTGCTGACTACAAGTGCCTGCACGCATCTCCTGTTGCGGTTACTGAGCAAGACCGGCTTATCATTGGGCTTCTGCGCCCCGACAGGCTGTTGGATTTCACGCGGCGCTTCATGTTCTTTGACAAGAAACTCGGCAAGATCGTCGCCCGCTATCAGCAGGTCCGCGGCGCGAAGGCAATCATCGATCAGGTGTCCAAGAAAAAGCCAGAAGGCGGCCGCGAAGGCGGTGTGATCTGGCACACGACTGGGTCAGGCAAGTCGAACCTTATGGTGTTTCTGACTAAAGCGCTGCTCGTCGAGCCGGAGCTGGCCGGCGCAAGAGTGATCGTCGTGACCGATCGCGTTGATCTGGAAAAGCAGCTGGCGGGCACCTTCCTGACCGGTGGCGCCTTTGGCTCCGAAATCGCAACCAAGAAAGACGGTGAGAAGGCGAAGGTTCAGTCAGGAAAAGAACTGGCAGAGCGGATCGGCACTGGCAGCGAGCGGATCATTTTCACATTGCTGCAAAAATTCAATTCGGCGACCAAGCTTCCTGAGTGCCACAACCCCTCGGATCAGCTCATTGTCCTTGTCGATGAAGGGCACCGCAGCCAAGGGGGCGAAAACCACGAGAGGATGCGTAAGGCGCTGCCCAATGCCGCTTTCATCGCCTTCACAGGCACGCCCCTTCTGAAAGACGACAAGACCCGCAACAAGTTTGGTCCCATTTTGCACGCTTACACCATGCAGCGCGCTGTCGAAGACGGAGCTGTGACGCCGCTGGTCTATGAGGAACGGCAACCTGTCGTGGACATCAATGAGGCTGCAATCGACGCCTGGTTCGACAAGATCACCAAAGGCCTGACGGACAGCCAGAAATCAGACCTGAAAAAGAAGTTCTCCACCCAGAACAGCATCTACCGCGCCGCCAACCGGATCGATCTAATCGCCTGGGATATCGCGGAGCATTTCAACGAGAACTTCAAAAAGCTCGACCTGGGTCTGAAAGCGCAGCTCGCGACAGACTCGAAGCTGTCGGCGATCCGCTACAAGGCCGCGCTTGATGCGACCAATTTGGTGACCAGTGCGGTCGTAATCTCTGCGCCAGACACGCGCGAAGGCCACGAGGACACTGATGAAACCAAGACACCAGAAGTGCAGGCCTGGTGGAAGGCGAATGTCGGCAACGATCCCAAGTCCTACGAAGACGGCATCATCGAGGATTTCAGCACCGTTGGAGATCCGGACATTCTGATTGTCGTCGACAAGCTGCTAACCGGGTTCGACGAGCCGCGGAACGCGGTGCTCTACATCGACAAACATCTCAAGAGTCATAATCTTTTGCAGGCAATTGCCCGGGTCAACCGCTTGCACGATGCGAAAAAGTTCGGACTTCTGGTCGATTATCGCGGTATCCTTGCTGAGCTCGACACCTCCATCCAGGACTATCAGGATCTGGCCGCCCAGACGCAGAGCGGCTACGACATTGAGGACCTTGCCGGAACGATCGCTAACATGACCACCGAATACAAGCGCCTACCATCGCTACATGATGCGCTCTGGGCCATCTTCAAGCCGGTGAAAAACAAGCAAGACTGGGAGCAATACCGCCAGCTCCTGACCCCGCGCCTGTCCGATGACGGCACCGGTCATATGGTCGACGACAACCAGAAGATCCGGGAGGATTTCTACGAGGCGCTGACCGAATTCGGGATGTGTCTCCAGCTTGCCCTGTCCTCTCGCGCGTTCTTCGATGATGGCGCGTTTGATGAAGCACAGATACGGACCTACAAGCGTGACCTGAAGTTCTTCACCGAGCTGCGAACACAGGCGAAGCGGGACGCACAGGAAACTGTCGACTTCTCCGAATACGAACAGCAGATCCGCAGAATGGTCGACACGCAAGTGATCGGTCAGGATATCAAGGACCCGCCCGGCGTTCTTCAGGTTCGCACGCTTGGAGAAGACGATCCAGAGAACTGGTCTGATGAGAAGACACGCACCGAAGCCGACCTCATCAAGACCCGGATCCGGAAGACTATCGAGCAGGACTTGATCGATGATCCCTATGCCAAGCGAGTTTTCTCGGAGCTCCTCAGAGACGCCATTCGGCAAGCCGAGGCTCTATTCGATCACCCAGACAAGCAATACGTGCTGTTCAAGGACCTTCAGGAGCAAGTCGACCAACGCCAAACACCTGGTGTCCCGGATCGCTTTGACGGACATCCCAAAGCTCAGTCCTATTTTGGCTTGCTCAGAGTCGAGACAGAGGGGTTCGAGGCCGAACTCACCGAAGAGCGCATGGTCGAAGAGGCTTTTCACATCGACGAAACCGTTGAGAACGCAGTCAAGACGCACTCCATCAATCCGGGCAACATCGAGGGCGAAATCCGGAAGCAACTTTTGCCACACTATTTCAGGGTGCTCGGTGGCCTCGACGCTGCCCAGCGGCTGATAGAAGAAATCGTGGCAATCGTTCGTGCGGGCCGGACCAAGGGAGCCCGATGACCGTCGATCCTGTTCTAACCTATGGCGGACAGACCCTGTCCTATCGGGTGCAAACCGATGGCTCCCGGACGACGAAGATCGCAATCCACGTCGAGCCAGACGGAGAAGTCATCGTTGATGCGCCAGAAGGCGCAGACCCCGCAGAAATCCGCAGGGCGGTGAGCAAGCGTGCTCGTTGGGTCTTTATGCAAGTCGGGAAGGCAAGAGAGCGTTTCAGCCATGTGCGTGACAAGGAGTATGTGTCCGGCGAGGAGGTTCTGTATCTGGGCCGCCGATACGTCCTGAAAGTGATCATGGACGACACGCACCGTGGCGCGGTGAAACTAAGAGGAAATCGTCTCGAGGTTCCCAGCCGATCAGGCTCTCCTGAAAGCGTCAGAGCCGGTGTATCTGCGTGGTATCGTGTGAAGGCACGAGACTACTTTGATCGGCGCCTTGCCGAATGGGAACAGAAGCTGCCCTGGGTCAACGGCCGTCCGCCGTTTCGCCTGCAAGAAATGGAGAAGCGCTGGGGAAGCTGCACGGCCGATGGGGCCATTATTCTAAATCCCCACCTGATCAAAGCACCACGAGAGTGCATAGACTACGTCATTCTGCACGAATTGGCGCATCTCCGGCATCACAACCACAGCCCAGAGTTCTGGAAGACCATCAAGTTTGCCGACCCAGATTGGCAAAGAAAGAAGGCGCTATTGGACGGCGCCGCTGAACAACTCACTGCCAAGTAGCATCCTGAACGGTCTGGGGAGCGACCGCACGACCTTGGCGCTGGCTGGGCCGGATTATCACAGACCGCTTCCTGCACATCGCGACCGTTCGTGCGGAACGCAGCAGAGGTCGGTTGTCCACCCTACCTACATGGGGAAGCCCGCACGCGAACGGCCCAATCCGGACCTTCGCCCGGATCGTCAAAGCTGCACCGCAGCTTCCCGAAAGCGGACGCCGCTGCCGCGAGAGCGGGTTGAAACCGCACGTTCGTGCTAACCACGCTGCTCCAAACTGAATTATAGTATGTTCGGCAAGGCCAGCCCTGTTTGAGGTTGTGCTCAAATTCGAAATAAGGAACGCTCAGATCAGTTCATGTTCAATACGAGGGCACCAAATTGAATTCGCATGAAAGAGTGGCGAGTATTGTCATCGTCATTGAAAACAGACAGCCAGTTCCGGCCCTTGCGTTGAGCGAGCTTTTAGCTGCTCTCGCAAGAGACTACCGCAAACAAAACCGCGCCAGAACACTTGTAGTCGAGCGTGTCGAAGAGGGTTCAATCTGGATCACCCTTCTGGATATGGCTCAAGCGGCATTACCTTACGCCAAGGGTGCGGCCGAAGCTGCTAAGGGGAGCAAAGCAATCATTGATTTTGGCAAGAGCCTTATCGAATTGTTAAAGGCAAAAAAAGATCATCCAGCTTCAGCCGAACAACTTCGATCAAAAGCCCCAGAGCGATCCATTGAGAAGCTGGTTAAGCTTGCGGTAGATGCAAATTGCAACGTGCGGCTCCGGCAGGTCGAGGCCGACGGGAGTTGCCTTGAAGTTGAAGTCACACGTTCGGAAGCGGTGGCAATTCAAGAGAGCGAGCACTACGCCAAGGAGGCGAAGAAGCTCAGCCATCCGATCATTGCTCATGAAAGAGACCTGGACGCAAAACGTGCCGCAGAAATCGCGGACGAATTCGAACGGCTGCAGATATCGGAGGAGTCGACAGTCAATGACGCGCTACAAATCATCCTCGGTGTAATCAAACGATCCGGCGACGTCGAGTTGCTCAGGTCTCTCGCCGTGGAGTTAGAAAGACGTGGTTACAAAGAATTAGCGGCAAAAATCAGCGAAAACTGATACATTGGCTGTTATAGGACGGCCCTCAGCGGTCATTGCTGAACAAGTTCAGCTTTGCGGTGCGGCTTCCTGATCGAACGTGCCTGCCTCAACCATCACAACCTCGTCCTCGGCCATCCATCCTTTGGAAATCAGAAACTCTTGGATCGTATGAGGGGACTCGGAATAGAGGACAAGAGCGAGACTATCTTCTGCGCGCGTGCAGGTGACATAGAGAAGGCGGCGGGTGCGCTCGATCGTAGTTTCTTCGCCCTGATCTGCCTTTTTCCGAGAGGCTGCGGACAACGGCTTCACGTCAAACAGCGTCTCATAGGAAGCAAGGCCCTTAAAGCGTGTGCGGGCGTCATCAGCGATAACCATGACACGGGGGAATTCCAGCCCCTTGACCCCTTGATGGGTGCCATATGGGCTTCGGTCTTCGACGTAGGCGAGGTAGCGCGCAACTTGGGAAAACGGGGCCTCAAGGGCCTGCGTCCAGGCCTCGGTAAAGTTGTTATCGGTGGGTGGTATGGCCTCGGACGTGTCCAGGTCCAGCTCGTCGATATTGTCGGCCAAGTCCTGCGCAACGGAACCGTAATCAGGCAAACAGTGCCGAAGCTGGTCGGGGATCGGGAACAGCCGGTGCTCGGCCACTATCGTTAACACTTCGGCACAGCACGGATCCCGTCCGTCCTCAAATAGCGTCATAAGGGCTTCGACGCCCGTTCGCGCCTGATCGAGACCTGTGGCTTGGCCCCCACGGTCCGACCGGATTATTCTCTTATCTACTAACGGTGAACCGTCGCGCAGCACCGCCATCGCGGCAAAGGCATCCCCACTCATGTGAGCCTCCACCAATGGCAAGATCCGATGTGTGAAAAGCCGCATCGCGGGCAGGGTTCCATTGCGAAACCCGTCCTTGAGGTTGCCGGCTTTGCTCAGGGGCTCAAACAGGTCGCTGAAACCAAGACGCGCAGCGGCCATGTGACGCTCGATCGTAAGGGTTTTGATCGTCTCCGGGTCCTGCCACGCGGGGTCTCCGGTGATACGCGCCATCTCCGCCTGGGCATAGGTTTCGAAGGCTACGCGATCCGCACTCTCGCTCGGTGCAAGAAAGACGCGCACGGTGCCACCCGGTTTGTCTTCACGTGCCTGCTGCTGGCGGCTATCATCTTCGCGCCGGATCGCATTAGCCAGATCAATGATGCGCGCACGGCTGCGGTGATTCATCTGTTTCGCCGGTTGCTCGAAATCCCCGACGCGTTTGTCGAGATCGCGCAAACCATCGCTGTAAATGCGCTGCATCGTGTCCCCGAGCAACCCTAAGGCGATGCGGCCGCGATGGCGCGCCTCGAAGGTCAAAAGCGCCTCCATCAATGGTTTCATCGTGTCTTGGCTCTCGTCGATCAAGATGAACGGGTAGCGCGCCAGAACGATGTTTTGGAACGTCTCGCTTTCAGTCAGGAAATGTGCGGCGAGCGCAATAACCTCGGCATGTTGCAGCGCGTCGCGACCGAAATTGTCCCCCTCTGGCGCGTAGGTGAAGGCTCGGACCTCATCCAAGCGCCCCAGCCGTTTTGTCTTGGAAGCCATCTTCTTGAGGCGTGCGTCATGGGCGGCGGTGCCTGCCTTACCCTTCGCCTGGGCAACCTCGATCTCGGCACTCTCAGTTTTCAAATTTCTCTCAAGCCAGCCTCTAATATCTGCTGTTCGCCCCTGGATGAGCGACCAAGCGAAGCTGTGGATGGTCTGCACCTGAAACACTGGATCGGCCTTGACGCGGCGCGTGATCTCATCTGCGGCGGCGTTGGTGTAGGTAATCACGGCGATCTTGCGGCTGTGTTTGCGCAAGGTGGTCAGGGTCTGAGTGTCCAACCCCTCCAGTGCGTCCTTGAGAGAGCGAGTCTTGCCTGATCCCGCCCCAGCATAGAGAAAGAAGCTACGCGGCTGATCGAGGGACAGACACGCGCGGATCGTCGCATCAGCGCCAGCGTCGCGGGTGTCGTCGCTTATGTCTGTCATATCGCACCTACTCCGGCCTTCAGCTTGCCCGCGAGCCAAGTCAAGCCACTATCGATATAGGGCGGCGCCCGAAGCGCTTTAATGTCCTTGATATACAAGAGGTCGAGCGCGAAGGCGGCCTTCTCCGGTTTATTGGCCAACCGCTCAAAGAGCGCCGTGGCGAGGTCCTCAGGCGTGGATACGGCATCGATGTATTTGCCAAAATCACGGGTCATGAGGCAGGCAAGATCCGTTTTTGCGGCGTCTTTCACGGCTTCCGGGTTGGTCAGGACGAGAGCATCCTCGAACGTGCTGGGCGTGATGGTTTGAGTCTCCTCGCCCAGCGTGACCACTTGCGGTGTCTGAAAGGAGACGGCGATGGTCTGGGTGGCATCGGTATGGCAGAGTGTATTCGGCGGCGCGATCATCAGCTTGTCGACCTCTGCCATCTCCGGGAGCCAGGTTTTCAGAGCGTGGTTCGTGGTTTCCTGAGCTGCCCCCGAGCGCGGCCGGGCCGACTCCCAGACATTCCTTTCGCCATTCTTGACCACTTTCCTGACCTTCGTAGCGGCATCGAGATCGGTGATTATCAGCGTCGGCAGCTCCAGCGCTTCGATCAGAGGCCGCATCCGATGCGCGTGATTGCCGCCCAGCTCCAAGAAGGAAAGATAGGCCGCTGCCAAGTCGGGGTAGTGATGCCGGATCAGAAGCGGCAGCAGGATCCGCTCTGCGGCACCCTCGATAACGATGATCGCGTCGGCGAAGAATAGATCAAAATGTGTGCTCAACAGATAGCGCGTCACGAAACGATGAGTTTCTGTGTCCGCGCCGAATAGCCCTGTCATATTTGCCACAGTGGTTGTAGGAACAACTCCGGGACTTGGCAGTTCGCGCTTGAAATAACGCAACTCCCCAAAAGCGGCGGCGTGTGCGATATGGCCCGAATGCGTGCTCACGACCAGCTGCGTGGTGAAAGCCGAGTCCTCTTTCACCAGATCCTCATGGTTGCGTAGCACTTTGTGGGCCTTGGCCATGAAGACTTGCTGCACCTGAACATGCAGGTGAGCCTCTGGCTCCTCGACCAGCACCAGTTGCAAGGGTTCGATGCCCTTGTCCTCCGGGGTAACCACCTGTGATTTGAATTTACCTACCTGCATCCAGTCATCCCGGAAGCGCATGAGCTGAAATACCATTGATATCAGGTTCTGGAAGCCCAGGCCGTTGTAGCTTTCGGGCAGGTTTATCCCGGATGTGTTGCCTGAAACATCATATTGCACAGCCGCCGGGTGATTGAGTCCGTCAACGGGCTTGATCTGCGTAGCTATAAGCAGTTTCGGATTGTTGAGGCCGCCAGGATAGCCGAGTTCTTCCAGTTCCCTAATTGCATTGGCGAAGCCATCCTTGAGGCGGTCATTAAAGGTGGCCTCGGCATCATGAATCGCCATGAGCGCTTTGACGTCGTTCAACGTGGGATTCGTTTCAGGGTCAATATGTTTCCGGAAATAGGTCTGTATCTGGCTTGCCATCTTGCGGCTGTCAGTATGGACGAGTTCACCATCATCATGGTTCCCGTCACCGGCATCGGCGAACCCACGCTGAGCGTTGATTTCACGAATGTGGATTAGGCCGGCAAAGGGGTTGGCGCCGATCCCCTCTGACAGTGCCGGAAGGGGCGGCGGAACTACCTCTCCGGACGTTACAAAGTCATCAGGGTCCAAAAGATGAGCGTTCAGTTGGAACAGATCCTTCAGGCGCTTGTCCAAGAACTCCCGAAAATCGCGCGGCCAAAGCGCAAATCCATTATCCAAAGTGCCACCCGGCTTTAGCTCCTCGGTGGCTTGGCGAGCGGCGAGGTAGCCCGCCTTGATATCGATACCCTTTTTGGGTTCAAGGCGCAGGCGAACACCGAGATATCCGCCGGTCCAAGTCAATGTGGGGATCAAATGCGCGACATGATGGAGTTCTGAATTTTCCGCATAGATCCAGACGTCGAGGAACGGGAGTTTATCTAATAGAGGGTTGAGATCCACATCGGTTTCCTGCGTCCAGGCACTCGCAACCTGCTCGATATCGATCCAGTTTGATGCTGTAACATCACGCGTGTCGATTCCGCCGCGATCCTTGAGGAATTTGCGCAACGCCTTCATCGCAGATGTCTTGCCGCTGTTGTTGGCCCCAACGAGCAGTGTCTGCTTGCCCGACATGTCCAGACGGGCCCGCCGCAATTTGCGAAAGTTAAATACTTCAATACGTTCTATTTTCATAATATTGGTGCCCCACTCGCAGGAAATACTCCGCTTGCGTATGTCTATATGCTTGTCCTGCGGGTGTGTAGCCGTAGTCAACCGCCAAGAGACCAACAGTCTTCGCAAGTCTGGCTATTCGCTTGGCGCGAACTGGAGGGCGGTGGACACCGCACAATGTGTCGCACGTCTTGCCGGCTTGAAGGGCAACCCCTGACGCCTTGGTGCCCAACGTCTGGTCAACCCCCGTCTTCCGCAGTGCCGCGCCCTTAGATGCCAACCGTCTCTAAAGCGTTTGCAGCCAATTACTGCTTCCCGCCCTCAGCGACGCTTCCAGCAATGAGATCAAGCCTTTCACGGAACCTTGGCTATCCTGCTGTAATTGTTGTGGACAGTCGAAGCAAAGTTAGGATGGGTTCGGAAGGTTCGGCGACCACTGGGTCTTGTTGAAAACGGTCGACCCTCACCCCGTGCGGATGGTTACCGGGCGTTTTCAACATCCTTCGGAAAAAAAGGAATTTTCGGTGGGGAACGGCGATACACACTCATGCCTGTTCCGCCAACTCAAAGCTTCAATTCCACATCGAGGCTGCGCTGGCCCTCGATCATATCCACGAACTCCTGGGCGGAAGCCAGTCCTGTTGAGTGGTCGTAATACCGCTGCACGGTCCTTTCGCTGCGATGCCCGAGCAAGGCCGTTGCCGCGCGGCCGCCCGAGGTCAGGTGTTCGCTGGCCTCGGTCGCGACGTTGTCACGGAGGCGGTGTATTGACACGCGCACGCCAAAGGCCCGTGCGGTCAGATCGCCAGTAAGGCGGCCGATCTGGCCTTCGCTGATTGC
>NZ_LWGH01001027.1:0-605 GCF_001635395.1 Sulfitobacter sp. HI0129
AGCATAGCTGTGACGAAGGCTGCCGTAGATCACCGCGGTTCGGTCGGCAAAGACGTCGGCGGCCCGTCTCAGGTGGGACAACGGTGTCAGCGCCACATGGTTCGCGGCACATTTGTCCAGCCCCGTTTCGTCCCGCATCCAGCCCATAACTGTCCCCCCGTCTTCGCAGATGTCGCTTTTGGGGTTGAG
Organism: Sulfitobacter sp. HI0129; assembly: GCF_001635395.1. NCBI lineage: Bacteria > Pseudomonadati > Pseudomonadota > Alphaproteobacteria > Rhodobacterales > Roseobacteraceae > Sulfitobacter > Sulfitobacter sp. HI0129. The sequence goes on from NZ_LWGH01001027.1 coordinate 190, forward strand.
TATTGCGATGGCGAGGCGAGTTTGGAAAGTACAAAAGAAGGACAGGGCAGGGGGCATATGCAGCAGGAATCAATACAATCGGCGCGTCCGACAGCGGCAGCCATTACCGTGCTGGGTGGCATGATGACGCTCGGCCTGACGGACAATTTCGTGCCCTATCTGACGCAGAGCGGTTCGCTCTGGCAGTTTCACATGCTGCGCGGGTTTATGGCGCTGCTGCTGTTGCTGGGTCTCGCGGCGGTGGGGTTCGGTCTGATCCGGCCAAAGCGATGGGGCGCGGTACTGGGGCGTAGCCTGTTCACCGCGGGGGCCATGCTGATCTACTTCGGCTGCCTGTCCATCATGCCCATCGGGGTGGTGGTGGCGGGGCTCTTTACCGCGCCGCTTTTCGTGCTGGTGATCTCCGTCCTTTTTCA
>NZ_LWGH01001028.1:0-303 GCF_001635395.1 Sulfitobacter sp. HI0129
GCGCATCGTTGCGAAGGCGGGAGAACCGGCCTTGAGCGCGTCGACTTTTCGCACCTGATCCGGGGTGAGCTTTCCGCGGGGCTTGATGCACAGCGCGGCCGCGATGACTGGGGAAATCGTGTGACCAGTGCGTGACGCCCGCCGCGTCGCAAGCGTCGAAGACAGCGTGGCATTGCTCGACCGTGGCATCGCCGTAAGCACCTGCGAAAGACATTGCCCCGATTCCGAATTTCGAGACCTCGGGGCCGTCCCGCCCAAGTCATTTCATCTGCAACGCCCTGATACCCTTCGTGCTGCCGGTTT
>NZ_LWGH01001029.1:0-242 GCF_001635395.1 Sulfitobacter sp. HI0129
AGGGAGCGCACCTCGCCGTCGATTACCGTCATTCCGACGCCCGGCAGGTTACCCAGTTGCACCGAGTCCAGCATGTCCTTGCCGGGGGCGTGCTGCGCCTGATCCAGCAGTACGAAGTCGGCGCATTTGCCCTTTTCGATCAACCCGGTATCCAGCTTGCGCTGCCGTGCNGTGTTGCCGTTGCCAAAGCAGAAGGCGACCTCTGCCGGGACATTGCCGAGCGAGGACAGCATGGCGATCAT
>NZ_LWGH01001030.1:0-296 GCF_001635395.1 Sulfitobacter sp. HI0129
CGGTCGGTTTGCGACAGGTTCCGCGCATGGAGGTCTCGGTGAAGGAAATTCTGCAGCCCCGGCTGCCCGTGGAAATGGCCGGTGACATGCCGCGCCTTCCGGGTATCGCGCCCTGCGGTGCAGCGGATTGGCTGCGGGTGGACGAGGCATATGGCGCGCAGATGGCCTATCGCCGCGCGCTTCTGAAGGATCCGGGCGCGCATGTCCTCTATCTGGAAGAAGCGGCGCGCCCCGCCGCCCAAGAGGTGCTGGGTGAGGCGCTGGCGCTACTGCCAAGGCTGGGGTTCCACCGCTCG
>NZ_LWGH01001031.1:0-344 GCF_001635395.1 Sulfitobacter sp. HI0129
GCGTGTTACCTTATCCTCAATCGAAGGACAGTAGCGGGGGCCAACTCCCTCGATATGTCCGCCGTACATCGCGGAACGCGACAGGTTGTCGGTGATGATCTTGTGAGTGGCCGTATTGGTATGCGTAATCCCGCAAGAGATTTGCCGCGCCGATGGGCCATCAGACAGGAAAGAAAACATCTCCGGCGTATCGTCGCCCTCCTGCCGGTCAAGAATATCCCAATCGATGGTTCGTCCGTCCAGACGTGGCGGCGTACCTGTTTTCAGGCGCCCCATCGGCAGGTCCAGGGCATAAAGCCTTTCGGCGAGCTTGTCTGAAGCCTTGTTACCCATCCGCCCGCCGG
>NZ_LWGH01001032.1:0-342 GCF_001635395.1 Sulfitobacter sp. HI0129
CCGGCCACCTTGAAGTCCATATCGCCGAGGTGGTCTTCGTCACCCAGGATGTCCGACAGGATCGCGTAGGAGCCGTCATCTTCGAGGATCAGGCCCATCGCCACACCTGCGACCGGGTTCTTCAGCGGAACACCGGCGTCCATCATCGACAGCGAACCGCCGCAGACGGAAGCCATGGAGGACGAGCCGTTGGATTCGGTGATCTCCGACACGACGCGAATCGTGTAGGGGAAATCCGTAGCCGCCGGCAGAACCGCCTGAAGCTGGGCTCGTCGGGTATCTGGCGCGGCGGGTGTCGGTGGTGATGCGGCTGGTCCTGATCGCAATCGGGGTGGCCAGCTT
>NZ_LWGH01001033.1:0-338 GCF_001635395.1 Sulfitobacter sp. HI0129
GTTGGACAGGATGGAGCCGGTGATCATGGCGGCGCCTTCGGAGGTCATCAGCTCTTCGGCGATCTTGATCGCCTCGCCCGGATCGCCCTGATCGTCGCGGAAGATGAATTCGAGCGGGCGGTCCAACACGCCGCCCTCGGCGTTGATCTCCTCCAGCGCCAGTTCGATGCCCTTCTTGTAGGGTTCGGCAAAGGCGGCGAGGCGTTTGTAGTGGTTGATCTCTCCGATCTTGATCGGCTCACCGGACTGCGCCATCAGCGCCATGCCGCTCGCGGCCCATGTGCTGGCTGCCACCAGACCCGTGATGCCCGTCAGGAATGTCTTTCTGTTCATCATGT
>NZ_LWGH01001034.1:0-314 GCF_001635395.1 Sulfitobacter sp. HI0129
GGCCTGCGAAAGAGCTTTGGCAAGGCGGAGATCATCCGCGGGATCGATCTGAGTATCGGCAAGGGGGAACGCCACGCGGTGATCGGACCCAACGGCGCGGGCAAGTCCACGCTGTTCAACCTGATCACGGCGCGCTTTGCCCCGACAAGCGGCACGGTCAAGCTGCACGGTAAGGATCTGGCCGGGTTGCAGCCCTTCCAGATCAACCGCATGGGGCTGTCGCGGTCTTTCCAGATCACGAACATCTTCCCGGCCATGTCCGTGTTCGAAAACGTGCGCTGCGCGCTGCTCTGGTCGCATGGGTACAAATACAG
>NZ_LWGH01001035.1:0-11149 GCF_001635395.1 Sulfitobacter sp. HI0129
TGCGCTATGTTCTGCAGACCTGCAAAACCACCGAAGAAGCGGGCAAGGTGCTGGCCCGCGTTCCCACCCATATGAGCTATAACGTCACCGTGCTGGACCGGAAGCGGAACTACCTGACCGCGATGATGGCCCCCGACCGGCCGGCACATATCACCCATGCCGCCGTCGCGACGAACCATCAGGAAAACGTCGAATGGGTGAGCCACGCGCGGTTCACCGCCACGGTGGAACGCGAACGCTTTTTGTTGCAAAGGCTGCGCCTGCACCGCGACCCGGAGGAAAAGTTCATCTCCGCCTTCCTCAAACCGCCGCTCTATTCGACGGCGTTCAATGCCGGTTTCGGCACGCTTTACACCGCCATCTACCGCCCCCGGAAGCGCCAGATGGAACTGCGCTGGCCGGGGACCGTATGGCCCCTGTCGCTTGACGGCTTCGAAGAAGGCGGCCGCCGGGTCGATCTGCCGGGAGCGGCCTGATCATGGCGGGCCCCCTAAAAGGTCTGAAAGTCATCGAATTCGCCGGTTTGGGGCCTGCGCCACTGGCAGGGCAACTGCTTGCCGATCTTGGCGCGGATGTCATCGTTGTGGACCGTGCGGCGGCGCCTGCCGATCCGACGGACGTGAACCGGCGCGGCAAACGCTCCGTCGCCCTGAACCTGAAGTCGCCCGCGGGCCTGAAAGCGGCACGCGCGCTGATCGCCTCTGCCGACGTCCTGATCGAAGGCTTCCGCCCCGGGGTGATGGAGCGCCTCGGGCTGGGGCCGGATGCCTGCCCCGACACCCTGATCTATGCTCGTATGACAGGATGGGGGCAGGACGGCCCATGGGCGCAGACGGCGGGGCATGACATCAACTATCTGGCGATCACCGGCGCGCTGCACGCCATGGGGGAGGCGGGGCGCCCGCCGGTTCCCCCGCTCAACCTCGTGGCGGATTATGGTGGGGGCACAATGTTCCTGCTTTTCGGGATCCTTTCGGCGCTTTTCGCCCGGGGAACGACCGGCAAGGGGCAGGTTGTGGACGCCGCGATGATCGAAGGCGTGCCCGCGATGATGGGGCTGATCCATTCGATGCTGGCCCGTGGTACATGGACGGAAGAGCGTGGCGCCAACTGGCTGGATGGGGCCGCGCCGTTCTATCGCTGCTATGCCTGTGCCGACGGGCGATATATCTCTGTCGGCGCGCTGGAGCCGCAGTTCTACGCCATCCTGCTCGACCGGCTGGGTCTGCCCGCCGATCTGGCGCAGACCCAGAACGACACAAAGACATGGCCCAGCCGCACGCGCGAATTCGCGGACCTCTTTCTGACCAGAACACGGGATGAATGGGCAGAGCATTTCGCGGGAACAGATGCCTGCGTGGCCCCGGTGCTGAGCTTTGCCGAAGCGCCCCGGCACCCCCAGAACGCTGCCCGTGAAGTATTTCTCACTGACGCGGACGTGCCACTACAGGCCATGCCTGCACCGCGCTTTTCCGGAACGCCCTGCGCTGAACCGGCGGCTCCACGACCCCCGGGCGGTGATACGAAAGAGGTCCTCGCCGAAATCAACTTCGACGAGGACCTCTTAGATCAGATCAGCGCTTTGCCGGCTGACCGGCAGTCATAGGGTCAAGCAGCCGCCCGGTCGTGCTTCCCTTCGCGAACTTCTTCGACGATCTTGTTGACGAAGGCTTCCAGGTCGTCGGGCGATCGGCTTGTGATGATGCCCTGATCTACGACGACTTCGCTGTCTTCCCACTTCGCGCCTGCATTCTTCAGATCGGTTGCGATGGAAGGGTACGAAGTGGCCTTGCGACCTTCGATAATGCCCGCTTCGATCAACAGCCACGGCGCGTGGCAGATCGCGGCAACGGTCTTGCCCGCATCCGCAAAGGATTTGATCAGCGCGACAGCGTCTTCATTCTGGCGCAGAACGTCCGGATTGATCTGACCGCCGGGCAGGACGATGGCGTGGTAGTCCTCCACCTTGACGTCCGTCAGCTTCAGATCGGCGGCTACTTCCTTGCCCCAGTCGTTTTCATCCCAGCCGGTGATCGCTTCACCGTCGGGCGTGGCGACATGGACGGTCGCGCCATTTGCCTTGAGGTCATCGAGGGGGCGCAGGAGTTCGGATTGTTCGAACCCATCGGTCGCGAGAATGAGGATCTTTGCGTCAGTCATATGTGTCATCTTGAACCTCCGGTTAATCATTACATCTGTGCAGTCCCAACACGTCGATCCGGTCAATGTTCCAGCGGTGGAACGCACCGCCCCCCATGCGCGGATCGTCGCAGCGCAAGAATGTGATTCCCCTTTTCAGGACAATAAAATAAAAGACGTTATGACCGCGCCCGCCGCCCCCGATACCGATGTTCCGCTGCCGGAACTCATCGTTTGCCCCCAGTGCGACGCAGCCTATCGGCTGAAGAAGCCCCAGCATGGCGAACGGGCGGTCTGCCAGCGCTGTCACACGGTCCTGATCTCTCCGCGGCGCAATGCGGGGCTGCGGATCATCGCCATCGCGCTGTCTGTGCTCATCCTCATTCTCGGAGCCGCCTATTTCCCGTTTCTGGAAATCGACGCCGCGGGGAACCGGAACGCGGTTTCGATCATGGATGCCGCGCTGGCCTTTGGCGGCGGGCCGCTGATCGTCCTGTCGCTCGCGACCGCGGCGCTGATCATTTTCGTGCCGCTCGCGCGGGTGCTGCTGACGCTTTACGTGCTGGTTCCGCTGGTTTTCGACAGGCCGCCCGCCCCTCATGCCATGGCCGCCTTCCGCCTGTCCGAAGCGATGCGACCATGGTCCATGGCCGAGATCTTCGCGCTGGGCTGCGCTGTCGCGCTGGTGAAGATAGCGGATTTGGCGAATGTGGCCTTTGGGCCCGCTTTCTGGATGTTCGGCGCTCTCGTGGTTCTGCTCGTGGCGCAGGACAGTTTTTTGTGTAGATGGTCTGTATGGAACGCGCTGGAACATCCGAAAAGATCGTGACCGCGCGTGAAATGGGCGTTGTGGCCTGTACACGCTGCTCGCGCGCCTGGCCGCTTGGCCGGACCGTCTGTGGGCGCTGCGGCAACACGCTGGTTTCGCGGGATACCGATAGCCTGCAGCGCGTCTGGGCCTACTGGCTGATGGGCGTGATTTGCTATGTGCCCGCCAATGCCTACCCGATGCTGCGCACACAGACCCTTTTCGTGAAAGAAGAAAGCACGATCATCGGGGGCGCGGTGGAGCTTGCCGAATATGGATCATGGGGCATCGCCTTCATCATCCTGTTCGCTTCGGTGGTGATCCCGCTGGCAAAATTCTGGGCCATTGCCTTTCTCGCCATCAGCGTCAAAACCCGCACCGCGGCATCCAGTCATTCGCGCCAGTTGATGTATGAAATCGTCGAATACATTGGCCGCTGGTCCATGATCGACATCTTTGTAGTTGCGATCCTGTCATCACTGGTGCAACTCAGAACACTGGCATCGATAACACCCGGAACGGCAAGCTTTTTCTTTGCCCTGTCGGTGATATTCACGATGCTGTCGGCCCAAGCCTTCGACTCCCGCATGATATGGGATGTCCGGACCCGCGATGAGGATGCCAAGAAAGATGAGTGAAACCCCACCCGAAGTTTCGGTGACGCCCGCACGCAAAGCGTTTTTCAGCGGAGCATCCATCGTCTGGCTTATCCCGCTGCTGGCCCTCGTCGTAGCCCTCGCCGTCGCGTGGCGCTCCTACAATGAGCGCGGTCCGGAGATCAAGATCGAGTTCGAAAGCGGCGCGGGTATCGCCGCCGGCCAGACCGAGCTGAAATACCGCAACATTACCGTCGGGCGGGTCGAAAACGTCGGCTTCACCGAAGGGCTGGGCAAGGTGGTCGCGACCGTCCGGGTGGACAAGGCCGTCGCGCCCTTCATAGACAGTTCAGCCGTGTTCTGGATCGTCGAGCCGGAAGTCACCTTGCAAGGCGTATCAGGCCTGAGCACCGTTTTGAGCGGTGTCTACATCGAAGGATCGTGGGACGATGACCCGGGCCAGGTGCAGTACCGCTTTCAGGGGTCGAGCGGTGCGCCCCTGATCCGCCCCGGCCAATCCGGGCTGCAGATCGCCTTCCGCAGCACGGCGACAGGCCAGTTGACGGATAACGCGCCGATCCTCTTCAAGGGCATCGAAGTCGGTCGCGTGGGGCGGGCCAAGATCGCCCCGGGGGGCAAGTTCGCCATCGCCGAGGCGCTTATTTTCGAAGAGCACCGCGACCTCATCAACCAATCCACCCGGTTCTGGGACACTTCGGGTTTCAGCGTTTCGCTTGGAACCGCCGGTGCGGAGATCGATTTTTCCTCGCTCGCGACCCTGCTGGGCGGCGGTATCACCTTTGACACTTTCGTTTCCGGCGGTGACCGCGTTCAGGACGGAATGATTTTCGATATCTACGCAACGAAGGAAGCCGCGCGCTCCTCGGTCTTCAACGCCTCCGAAGTGGAACCGCTGGAGCTTGCGATTATCTTCGATGACAACGTATCGGGTCTGTCTGTCGGGGCCCCGGTGGAGCTTAGCGGTCTCAACATCGGCAGGGTCGAAACCCTGTCGGGCATCGTGGATTACAACCAGTTCGGCGACAGCCGCGTGCGTCTCAACGCCACCATCGCCATACAGCCCGCGCGCCTCGGCCTTCCGGGGGAGGTAACGGCCGGGTCGGCGCTCGCCTTCCTTGAAGAACGGGTGGCCAACGGCCTGCGCGCGCGCCTTGCCTCTGCTAGCCTGCTGACGGGGGGGCTGAAGGTCGAACTCGTGGACGTGGAAAACCCCGAACCCGCCCGGATCAGCAATCTGCCCAACGAATTGCCGGTGCTGCCCACGACGGAAAGCGAAACTTCCGACGCTGCGGCCACGGTCGAAGGGGTCTTTACCCGGATCAACAACCTGCCGATCGAAGAGCTTTTGAACAGCGCCATCGGCTTCCTGAACTCCGCGGATCGCCTGATTTCGGACGAGAACCTGCGCGAAACGCCACAAGACGTGCGGACCCTGTTGGGGGATCTGTCCGGTCTGGTCAATTCGCAGGAAGTGCAGAACGTTCCCGTGTCGCTCAACGCCACGCTTACCCGGGTCGAGCAACTCGTCACCCAGTTGGAGGAAGAACGGCTTGCCCAGCGGCTGGTGTCCGCCATCGATGCGGCCATGGCAGCGGCAGAGAACGTCGGTAACTCCGTGGAAGGCGTGCCGGAACTGGTCGAGAACCTGCAAGGGGTGGCGGCCAAGGCCGAAGCGCTCAACGTGGAAGAGCTGATAACCGCCGCCGTGGGCCTTGTGGAATCGCTGGATACCATCCTCGCATCTGAGGCGGCGGTCGCGCTGCCTGCGTCCCTGCGCACTGCGATCGAAGAGGTGACGGGAACGTTGACCGATCTGCGCGAAGGCGGGGCGGTGGACAATATCAACGGCACCCTCGCGGCGGCGCGGCAGGCGGCAGACAATGTCGTGATCACCACGCAATCGCTGCCGGACCTGACCGCGCGCCTGAATGACGTGCTGGATACCGCGGCTGAGGCGGTCGGCTCAATCAATTCGTCGGTCGAAGGGGTTCCCGCGCTTGTGGAGCGGATCGAAAACGTCGCCGCCAAGGCTGAATCGCTGCAGGTCGAAGAACTGCTGGCAGAGGTCACGGATCTCGTCCGTTCCGCGGATGCCGTGCTGGCGAGCGAAGCTGCCGTCGCTCTGCCCGAGTCGCTGAAGGAGGCGATCGATCAGATCAACGGCACACTCAAGGAACTGCGTGACGGAGGCGCGGTGCGCGACATCAATCAGACGCTCGCCTCGGCCCGTACCGCTGCGGCCAATATCGCCAACAGCAGCAATGAACTGCCGGAGATTACCGCCCGTCTGAACGCTGTGCTGGACGAAGCTGCAAACGCCGCCGCGTCGGTGACATCGTCTGTCGATGGCGTACCGGAGCTTGTGGAGCGTATTCAGGCCATCGCTGCCAAGGCCGAAAGCCTTGCGGTAGAGGAGCTGCTGGCGGAACTCACCGAACTCACCCGTTCAGCGGATGCCATCGTCAGTACCGAGGATGCGGTCGCCCTGCCTGGTGCGCTCAAGAACGCGCTGGACGAGGTGAACCTGACGCTGCTGGAACTGCGCGAAGGCGGCGCGGTGGAAAACGTGAACCGCACGCTGGATTCCGCCCGTACCGCTGCAGACAGCATCGCCGCATCCGCCGGCAGCCTGCCGCAGATCGTCGAACGCCTGACAGCGCTTTTCGCGCAGGCCAGCCGCACGATCGAAGGCTACGATCAGGGCGCCGAACTCAGCCGGTCCGCACGGGAAACGCTGCGTGACATCCAAAAGGCTGCGGATGCGCTTGCATCTCTGGCCCGGACCATTGAACGTAACCCCAACTCCCTCTTGCTCGGACGGTAAACATGACATTTGCACGTTTCTTCGCTGCGATCGGACTGGTTTTCTTCGTGGCGGCCTGTAGCGAAGCGGAACGCTTCGCGGTCCGGCCCCCTGCCATCACGGACAGCGTGCCGATTTCCTTTGCCTCGGTCGAGGTGCGCGATGTTTCCCTGCCGTCCTACGCGGCGGCGGATGAAATTCATCTGCAGACCCGCAGTGGCGTGCTTATCAGTTCTTCGGATGTGCTCTGGGCGGATTCCCCGGAACGGTCCATCGCACTGGAGCTGAGCCAGAACCTCGCCCGGTTGACCCGCCGCAATATCGCGTCGGAACCCTGGCCGTTCGAAGACTTTCCCGAAGCCCGGTTGGAGGTGCGGTTCAGCGAGTTGGTGGCGTCTGAACAGGGCACATTCCGCACATCGGGCCAGTATTTCGTATCAGGCGGGGAGGGGCGCGAACGCTCGGGCCTGTTCGATCTGTCGGTACCGTTCAATCCCGACGGGGGCCCCAATGCCATCGCGGCGGCGCGCGGGCGCCTGATCCTCGACCTTTCGATTTTCATCGCGCGTAACGGCCTGCGCTGAGGCGATCCGCGAAATATTCTGCGGCAGTGGCGTTCAGCCTTCAGGCTGGGCGCAATAGAGCCTGTGCAGCGTATGCAGCACGGCCTGAACCTCGTCGCCCTTGATCCGGTAGAGGATCGTCTGCCCCCTGCGGGAGGAGTCCACCAGACCGGCATCCTTCAGCCGGCGCAACTGCTGTGACATCGTCGGCTGTGCCATGCCACATGCCTCCGCCAGATCACCCACGGAACGTTCCCCATCCACGAGCCTGCAGAGGATTTGCAGGCGCGCTTCGGAAGCGAGCATTTTCATCAGATCGGCCGCGGCCCCGATGTCGCCTTCCAGAATATCGTCACCCTTATTCATATTCGCACCATTGAATATTCTGTCGGTAGAATATATCGAGAGCTAAGGATGAACAAGCGGGAGATATGCCCGCGCAAAAGCGGAGGCGATGATGGAAACGGAATTTACCCCTTGGCTGTCACTGGGGGGCGGCATGCTGATCGGGGCCGCCGCAGTGCTTCTCATGGCGACAAACGGCAGGATCGCGGGCATCAGTGGTCTGACCTCCCGCATTTTCGCCGCCAAGGCTGACGGAGAGGCCCGGGGCGTTTCTGCGCTATTCGTGCTGGGCCTCCTGTTGGCGGCGCCGCTCTGGCTGCTGGTGTCGGGAAACTGGCCGACGCAGACGGTACCGTCCGGCGTGCTGGTCATGGCGGCAGCCGGGTTGCTGGTGGGTTTCGGTTCGGTTTTCGGCAACGGCTGCACCTCCGGTCACGGCGTTTGCGGCATTTCGCGTGGGTCGGGCAGGTCCATCGTTGCGACGGTGACATTCATGGCCACGGCTGCGATCACTGTATTCGTTGTCCGTCACATGGTGGGTGGATGACATGAAACAGGTATTCGCCCTGCTCTCCGGCCTGATATTCGGCCTTGGCCTCATCATTTCCGGCATGTCGGACCCCGCGAAGGTGCTCAACTTTCTCGATGTGTTCGGCACCTGGGATCCCAGCCTCGCCTTTGTCATGGGCGGTGCCATTGCTGTGACGGCCCCGGGTTTCGCCCTGCTTCGCCGCAAACGCGCCACCCCGTTCTATGACACAAAATTCCGGATCCCTGACCGTAGCGATATCGACCCTAAACTGATGACGGGCTCCGGTATCTTCGGTGTAGGCTGGGGCCTCGGCGGTTTTTGCCCCGGTCCGGCCCTCACGGCGCTGCCCATAGCGGCGACCGGCACGCTGATCTTCGTGCCCTTCATGTTGATCGGCATGTGGTTCGCGCAACGCACGCCCGATCCCTTTTCAACCCTAAAGACAGGAGAAGCCTGATGTCCGAACCCCTCAATTCCCGAGTCGTCCGCCATTCGCCCTCCACCGGAGAGGGCAGCCCCGATGTCTGGGGCATCTATGAGCCTGACACCGGGTCTATCCAGTACATCTGTGCCGACCCCAAGACCCGCAAGGCGGCGTTGATCGACGTTGTCTGGAATTTCGATCCGAAGAACTACAAGTTCACCACCGAAAGCATGGATCAGGTTCTGGATCTGGTGAAGGAAAACGGGCTGAGCGTCCAATGGGTCCTCGACACGCACCCCCATGCCGACCACGTCATGGCCTCCGCCCACCTCAAGGAGCGTACGGGCGCCCCCAATGCGATCGGCGCTCTGGTGCCCGATATCGCGAAGATCTGGGCCGATCTCTATAATCTGCCCGACGCCTTCGATCCCGCGCGGGATTTCGACCGCCTGTTCGAGGAGGGTGAAACCTTCGCGCTGGGCGATCTGAAAATGCGGGTCATTTTGTCACCCGGGCATACGCTGGGGTCGATCTCCTATGTCTGCGGCGATGCGGCCTTTGTCCACGATACCCTGATGCAGCCCGATTCCGGCACCTCCCGCGCCGACTTCCCGGGCGGCGACACTGCCGAGCTTTGGGATTCGATACAGGAGATCCTGTCGCTCCCCGAAAATACGCGGCTCTATATCGGTCACGACTACGGGGCCGAGGGGCGGGACGAGCCGCAATGGGAGGCCACCGTCGCCGAGCACAGGGCCAACAACAAACACGTCAAGGACGGCACCGACCGCGACGAATGGATCGCCATCCGCGATGAGCGGGACGAGACGCTGTCCCTGCCCAATCGCATCCTCGCCGCCCTGCAGATCAACCTCCGCGGCGGGCGGCTGCCCCCGGCCGAGGATGACGGCAACCATTACCTCAAGCTGCCGGTGAACCGGTTCGATTGAGGGGAACGTAACCCTGAAGATCGTGGGAAGCAGGGCAGTATGGCCTGCTTCCTACCGGGTTCTCAGACCGCCCAGGTGAACCGCGTGTCGTTCTCCGAGCGTTTCCAGAGCCGGACCATGACCGCTTTGTCATGGGCATGCGGTTCGAGCGTGCCCTTGCCGACCGGTCCGCCGGTTTGCATCAGGCCCGTGGGGCCATGAAGGGCGCGCTGTTCCAACCCGGTCTCGGTCGCACACATCACTTCCGGATAGGCGCCCTTTTCGGCGGACTGCACAAAGGGCGTCTTTGTCATGAACCACCAGACAAGGCGCGTCATCGTCCCCCCGCTGGTGCTGATAAGCGAGGTGGCGGAGGCGCCGGGGTGGCAAACATAGACCTCGACATTCCTGTGGGCCGCGGCGATCCGGTCCTGAAGCTCGTAGGCGAACATCATCTGTGCCAGCTTGCTTTGGCTATAGACGGGGTTGGGGCTGTAGTTTCGATCCCAGTCCATGTCTTCAAACTGGATCGTTTTGATCCCCATGTTGTAGCCGAGGCTGGCGACAACGACGATCCGGCCCTGCGCTTCCTCCAGACGGTCGAAAAGCATTCCGCAGAGGACAAAGTGACCATAATGGTTGGTGCCAAGCTGGCTTTCAAAACCGTCCTTGGTGAACTCCTGCGTCGGCACCTGTGCGATGGCGGCGTTGCAGATCAGCGCGTCGATCCGCGGCACGCTCTTCAGCACCTCTTCGGCGGCGGCACGTACAGAGGCGAGTTCCGCAAGGTCCATTTGCACAAAGTTCACGTCAGCATCCGCGCCGAACTCCGCACGAAGATCATCTATGGCGGCGGTGGATTTCTCGGCGCTGCGGTTCAGCATCACTACCTTCGCCCCCTTGGCAAGCAGGATGCGCGCGGCCTGAAAGCCCGTGCCCGCGTTGGCACCGGTGATGACGTAGGTTTTGCCGCCAAGATTGCCGAGGCGCTCGGGCGTCCAGCCCTTTGGTCCGAAGGTCGTGTCAGCCATCTGTCTGATCCTCTGTAAAGGCGGCACCCGGCGGCTGGCCGGGTGCCTATGCCGAAAGTCAGTCCGCAAACCGGGTGAGCAGGCTTTCGCCGCGCCGGAGCGGCGGCAGATTGCCGGGATATTCCGGTCTGAGCGCGCTCACCTCATCCAGTTGCGCCATCTCCTCGTCGCTCAACGCGATATCGACGGCACCAAGATTGTCGATCAGTTGCTCCTCCTTGCGCGCGCCAACAATGGCGCTGGTGACGCCGGGCTTGTGCAGGAGCCAGGCCAGCGCGATCTGCGCGACCGACGCGTCCTTTTCTTCGGCGATCTGCCGCAGCACGTCGATGACCTCGAAACCCTGATTTCGGTCGAGCTGCGGATAGTCGAACTTCGTGCGGCGGCCCTCGGCCTCACCGTCGTGGGTATACTTGCCGCTCAGGAAACCGCCCGCCAGGGGGCTCCAGATGAAGGTGCCAAGGCCGAGGTCCATGGCGGCCGGGATGATCTCACGTTCCAGCTCTCGCCCGACGAGGCTGTAGTAGGACTGGGACGAAATGAACCGCTCCGCTCCCATCACCTTGGCGACGCCGTCAGCCTTGGCGATTTCCCAGCCGGCGAAGTTCGACAGGCCGATGTAGCGCACCTTGCCCTGCCGCACGAGGTCGTCGAGCGCGCGCAGCGTCTCCTCCAGCGGCGTGGTGACGTCAAAGTTATGCACCTGGTAGAGGTCGATGTAATCGGTGCCCAGCCGCTTCAGGCTGCCTTCGACCTCGCGCATGATCGCGTTTCGGCTGGTACCCAGATCGTTCGGCCCGGTGGTCGTGGTGTTGTAGACCTTCGTCGCGATCAGCACATCCTGCCGACGCGACCCCAGCGCCTTGCCCAGCATCTCTTCCGAGACGCCCGAGCTGTAGACATTGGCGGTGTCGAAGATGTTGATCCCGGCTTCGATCGACAGGTCGACCATGCGGGT
>NZ_LWGH01001036.1:0-369 GCF_001635395.1 Sulfitobacter sp. HI0129
GGTTAGGGTGGAGGCAGAATCAGTATCACGTGGTAAAAAGCATGTACGAAAACCTATCGAAATTTACGACCCGCACTGCGGTAGCCCTGACGCTCGGCCTCGCCGCGCTGCCCGCGCTGGCGCAGAGCGGTTCGATGTCCGACTCCATGTCCGACGGGGCGGAGTCAAAGCCGATGATGGACATGTCGGGCGGCATGGATATGTCGGATATCCCGCGGGTTCCCCCAGTTTTCGGATATTCCGAGGGCGCGGATATCCATTTCATCCATACCGAAGTTTCCGATCCGGAGATCGCCCAAGTTCTCACGGACATGATGGGATCGCCTTTTCCTGTCGTTGCTTCGCTGGCGGACATCCCCGCCGACCTTC
>NZ_LWGH01001037.1:0-240 GCF_001635395.1 Sulfitobacter sp. HI0129
CCTGCGTGCTCGAAGTCTCCACGATGGAGATCTTCGCGGATGATTTCCCGCCTGTCTTGCGGGTGGTCTTCCTTGCAGTGCTGGGCATGAAGGTTTCCTTCCATGGAGACGAGATGCGTTTAAAAAACGCTCTTATGATGTTTAATATAATTGTCAATTCTGATTCTGCACGGCATTTAACGCGCTATGTCGCCTCAGGCTGAAATTTGCCTGTGACAACATCCAGCCCGCGTTCTAGAC
>NZ_LWGH01001038.1:0-444 GCF_001635395.1 Sulfitobacter sp. HI0129
TGTCGACGATTTTGGCCAGCTTGCGCCCCTCTGCGATCATCGCGTCCGATTCGAGCGCGACCACCTCGGCAGAGACGGGGCCGTCCACGAGGTCGCAGATCTCCTTGGTGACTTCGAGGATATCGCGCCCCGATTTCAGGATGAGCGAGGGGTTGGTGGTGACGCCGTCCACCATGCCCAGATCGTTGAGTTCGGCGATGGCGTCTATTTCGGCGGTGTCCACGAAGAATTTCATCGGGCTGTCCTTCAGGGTTGTATTGGCAGGGTTGGATCGGGATCAGGAGGGTCTATATCCGTTGCCTTGGCTTTATCGCATGATCTGCGATGCTGAAACCCTGAAATCCCCGAACCACCGTAACACGACCGGCAGAGCCCTTGGACACCCACGATACTTTCTTTCCGGCGGGGCACGCTGTTGCGGTGCTGACAACGCAGCCGCTTGGC
>NZ_LWGH01001039.1:0-263 GCF_001635395.1 Sulfitobacter sp. HI0129
AAGATAAGGAGAGGTGCGATCAGCCCCCCGGTTTCACCGGCTCATACCCCCCGTGCCGCACAAAGTGCGGCGTGAACACGCGCCTTGGCGGCGGCGACAGCGGACTCCAGCGTATTGCCCCGCGCCATGCCGCATGCGATGGCGCTGGCCAGTCGGCAGCCGGTTCCCCGCAGCGCCGCATCGACGCGGGGTGCGGGAAAACGCCGCTCATCCGATTCCGAGCGGTAGAGGATATCCACACTCTCCGCCCCCTCCGAATGGCC
>NZ_LWGH01001040.1:0-304 GCF_001635395.1 Sulfitobacter sp. HI0129
TCGATCCCGTGGCTGTCGAGATAATCGGCCACCCAGTCGATGAGCGGGATATTGGTATCGCGGCTGACCGTGGGAAAGCTGATGAGCTTGGTCATCAGCTCAAGGGGGGTAAGGCGCTCGCTCATGGGGTCCTCAATAGCCGCTGTCGGTCTTGAGCACGAAATGGCCCGGCTCGACCTCGGTGTAGACGGAAGGTTCGGGTTCGTAGTCGACGGGGTGGATGGGCGACGGGATGGGTTTGAAGTTCAGGTCCTTTTCCGCCTTGCGCTGGCGCGGATCGGCGATGGGAACGGCTTTCATCAGC
>NZ_LWGH01001041.1:0-244 GCF_001635395.1 Sulfitobacter sp. HI0129
ACGGGCGGTGCGGAATACCCGCTCGACGGCAACGGCGAGCTTCGGCTGCATTTCACCGAAGAGACCGAGAACCGGATGACCCCCGCCCATCTGGTGCTGAACGATACCGCCCTGCCCGGCCTGCAACCGGCCATCGCCGGGCGGATCATCCTTGTCGGCTCAAGCGCGCAGGGTCTTTTCGACCTGCGCCGGACACCCCTGTCGGCGAGCGTGCCGGGCGTGTTGCTGCAGGCCGATGTTCTCG
>NZ_LWGH01001042.1:0-368 GCF_001635395.1 Sulfitobacter sp. HI0129
GTGCAGGAAGGCCTGCATGATGTCGTCCGGGCTGGCGCCGGTGTTCCGCGTCGCGCGGACATGCATCGGGATTTCCTCGAAATTGCCGGTGGCCGCCAGCAGTGCCAGCGTAAGCATGGACCGTTCGCGGTGCGGGATCCTGGGATCGGACCAGAGCGTGCCCCAGGCCCCTTCGGTGATCATAGTCTGGAACGGTACGTCGAACGCGGTCTTTCCGGCTTCGGCGCGGTCCACATGGGCGTCGCCCAGCACCTTGCGCCGGGTCGCCATGCCGTCATCGTATCGCTCACTCACGCATGTCCCTCTCCAAGCCTCGTCTCATGCAAGCGACTTAGTATAATCATCAACGCATAAATATTGAAAATCAG
>NZ_LWGH01001043.1:0-318 GCF_001635395.1 Sulfitobacter sp. HI0129
AAGTCCACGCCGACGCCTGGGTCGCACCCGACGCCAACGTCATCGGCACCGTAACGCTTTCCGAAGGGTCATCGGTCTGGTTCGGGGCCACGCTCAGAGGTGACAACGAGCCTATCGTCGTGGGGCAGGGCAGCAACGTGCAAGAGAACTGCGTCTTTCACACCGACATCGGTTTCCCGCTGACCGTGGGGCGGAACTGCACCATCGGTCACAAGGTCATGCTGCATGGCTGCACCGTGGGGGACAACACGTTGGTTGGCATGGGCGCCACCATTCTCAACGGGGCGAAGATCGGCAAGAACTGCCTGATCGGAGCCG